>NZ_JBSFVR010000208.1:0-12781 GCF_053592415.1 Streptomyces sp. NPDC002690
GGCCCCGCTCGTCACGTCGCGTGGACGCTTCGCGACACGCCTCCCGCGCCCCGCCGCGCGGCGGCTCCCAAGGGTGTCCACGGGATGGCAACTGCCCGCCTCTACTCCATGACCGTTGTTTTTTCCATGTGTTCGTTTCATTGACGTCGTGTAAACCGAATGGCTAACGTGACTGCATCCCCCGGGTGCTGAGCACCCCACCCCGGACACGCGAGGCAGGCATGAGCGGCATGAGCAACACCGTGAACACCGTCCTGGGCCCGGTGCCGGCCGAGGAACTGGGCGTGGTGGCGGTCCACGAGGCGCTGCTGTCGGTGGTTCCCGGCGCGGAGCACGCCTTCGACATCACCATCGACCGCGCCGAGATCTTCGAGACCCTCGCCGCGAAGCTGAAGGACTTCCACGCCCACGGCGGCGGCACCGTCGTGGACAGCACCGGCATGTTCCACGGCCGGGACGTCCCGCTGTACGAGGCCCTCTCCCGCACGACCGGCGTGCACATCGTCGCCTCCACGGGACAGGGGCCCGAGGAGATGCTCGGCGGCTACTTCCTCACACCGCAGACCAACCCGCCCACCCCCTGGCCGGCCGACCGGTTCGCCGACCTCTTCACCGGCGAGATCGCCCAGGGCATGGTCGTCCCCCGAGTGGAGCGGCGCGGCCCCGCCGGGCTGGTGGCCACCACGGCGACCCGCCAGGGCATGACCGCGACCGACGAGAGTCTGTTCCGCGGGGCCGCCCGTACCGCTCTGAGGACCGGCGTCGCGCTCTCCGTGCGCTACGGCGCCGACGCGGTCCACGACCTCGGCGTCGTCCTGGACGAGAACCTGCCGGCCGACCGCGTCGTCGTCGGCGGACTCGACCGCGCCGACGCCGTGGCCGCCGATGCCCCGACGGCGATCGCCCGCAAGGGCGCCTACGTCGCGCTCGACCACGTCGGCACGACGGACGAGGACCATCTCACCGACGCCGAGCGCGCCGCTCTCGTCGCCGAACTGGTCGCGGCGGGCTTCGGCGACCGGGTCCTGCTCTCCAGCAACGCGACCGGGGTCGCCAAGGGCCACCCCGCCGCCGACCTGCCGTACAGCTACCTCCTCACCACCTTCGTACCGCTGCTCCACGCGCGGGGACTCGGCGACGAGGACGTGCGGCGGATTCTCGTCGACAACCCGCGCGCACTGCTGTCCGTGCGCTGAGCACCCCCGCGCCCCCGCGCCCCCGCGCCCCCCTGCAAGTTCCCTCCCCCGAAGGTGAGTTCCATGTCGCGCGTCAATACCGTCCTGGGGCCGGTTCCGACCGAGGAGCTGGGCCTCGTGGCCGTGCACGAGCACATCGGCTACGGCATGCCCGGTTCCGAGCTGGACACGAAGTGGTGGAAGAGCCCCGAGCGGCGACACGAGGAGACCGTCCCGAAGCTGCGCGCGTTCCACGAGTACGGCGGCGGCACCTTCGTCGACGCCACCGGCATCTGCAACGGCCGGGACATCGACCACTACAAGTCGCTGTCCGCGAAGACCGGTGTCCACATCGTCGCCTGCACCGGCTTCGTCGGCGGTGACACCGCCCTGCCGCACTTCGCCCACGCCGACGTGGACTACCTGATGCGTCAGTTCGTCCACGAGATCACCGTCGGCATCGGCGGCACCGGCAGCCTCGCCGGCGTCATCAAGGTCGGGGTGAGCCGCGGCGGCCGTATGACGGAGCTGGACAAGCGGATCTACCGCGCCGCCGCCCGCGCCTCGCTGCGCACCGGCGTACCGATCCTGACCCACCTCGCGATCGACGCCGAGAACGCCATCGCCATCTTCGGCGAAGAGGGACTGCCCCTGGAACGCGTCCTGTTCGGGCACGTCGACGACGGCGTGAACGCCGACAAGACGCGCGACGTGTGGATCGCGGAGCAGGGCGGCCGGATCGGCTTCGACACCTTCGGCTACGAGACGGAACTGCCGGACCCGCCGTTCTGGGCCCGCCCCCGCAAGGAGCGGCTGGACCACTTCCTGCGGTTCATCGACGGCGGGCGCCGACTGAAGCAGGTCCTCGCCTCCGCCGACGCCAACTGCAGCCCGCTCGGCTGGCCGGGAGTCAAGGGCCACACCGTGAACTACCTCTTCGAAGACCTCATCCCCGACCTCCGCGACGCCGGGCTCGACGAGGCCGCCATCAGGACGATCTTCGTCGAGAACCCCGCGGACTTCCTGACCATCCAGTCGCACTGACCTCCAGTCGCACCGGCTACTCAGTCGCACCGGCCATTCAGTCGCACCGATCACTCAGTCGCACCGATCACTCAGTCGCACCGGCCACTCAGTCGCACTGACCATCAAGAAGCAGAGAGAACCAACGATGCAGCTCTCCGAGATCAAGAACCTCAAGATCGCCGTGGTCGGGGCGGGGTACGGCGGCGCCGCCGCGGCCAAGGCGCTCAGCCTGCTCGGCGCCCAGGTCGACGTCTACGAACAGGCCGGCCGGATCGGCGAGGTCGGTGCGGGCATCGGCCTGCGCCCCTCCACCATGAACCGCTTCCGCGCCTGGGGCATCTTCGACGCGATCGCCGGGGCCAGCTCGCCGAGCGACTACTTCGAGATCCTCTCCGCCACCGGCGACCCGATCATGAAAGAGGCCTGGCCCGCCGCCGGCGAGCAGACCCACACCCACCTGATCCACCGCGGTGACTTCATCGACGCCCTCCTCGGGGTACTCCCCGAGGGGATGGTCCACCTCGGCCACAAACTCGAGACCGTCCAGGACCGGGGCGACCGCTCCGTCCTCACCTTCGCCGGCGGCAGGACCGTCGAGGCCGACCTGGTCGTGGGCGCCGACGGCATCAAGTCGGTCGTCCGCCGACAGCTGTTCAGCGAGCAGGACCCGGTCTTCTCGGGCGAGCACGCCTATCGCACGGTGATCCCCGTCGACGCCGCCCACGGCATGGTCGTCGACGACAACCTCCGTATGTACATCGGACGCGGCACCAAGATCTACCTGCTGCCGCTGCGCCACCGGGGTCAGGTGTCGTTCGACGTCACCGCCCTGAACCCCGACGGTACCTGGGCGCCGCAGGTCACCAGGGACGACCTGCTCGCCACGGTCGCCGGCTTCGACGAGCGGCTGGTGAACATCGCGCGCGACCTCGACATGGACACCGTGAACGTCCGCGCCGTCTACGACATCGACCCCGTCGACACGTGGCACACGGACTCCGTCGTCCTCGTGGGCGACGCCGCCCACTCGATGCTCCACCACCAGGGCCAGGGCGCGAACTCGGCCATCGAGGACGGCGGGGCGCTCGCCGACGCCCTGCGGGACGCGGACTCCCTGAAGGAGGCGCTGGCCCTGTACCAGGCCACCCGCAAGCCGGTCACCGACGAGTTGCAGCGCATCTCCCGCCAGGGCTGGACCGAGGAAGAGATCAGCGACGTGTTCCCCGGCCAGAAGCCCGCCGCGGCGGCAGCCCCGAAGGAGTGACGACCATGCCCCTGCACCCCGAGATCGCCAGGATCCTCGCCTCCCTCCCCGCCCCGCCGGACGGGCCGCTCGACCCGGTCGCGATGCGCGCCGCGGAGGAGTCGCAGGTACCGCCCGTCGAGGACCGTACGCCGCTGCACGCGGTGGAGGACGTGACGGCGAAGACGCCCGCCGGCGACATACCGGTACGCGTGTACACCCCGTCCGAGGCCGGCCGTCACGGTGTGCTGGTCTACTTCCACGGCGGCGCGTTCTTCCTCGGCAGCCTGGAGACGCACGACCACATCGCGCGCTCCCTGGCGAAGGAGACCCGGCTGAAGGTCGTCTCGGTCGGCTACCGCCTGGCACCCGAGGCGGCCTTCCCGGCCGGCCTGGACGACGCCTACGCCGTCGTGCGCTGGGCCGCCGAGGAGGACGCGGGCCTGTCCTGGGACGGGGGGACCCTGGCCGTCGCCGGTGACAGCTCCGGCGGCACCTTCGCCGCCGCGGTCGCGGCCCGCGCGCACGACGACGGGTTCGACCGGATCACCCACCAGATCCTCTACTACCCCTCGCTCGACCTGGACTTCGACACCGACCGCTACCCCTCCCTGCGCGATAACGCCCGGGGCTACGGCCTGGAGACGGCAGGGCTGAAGCCCTTCAACGCCTTCTACCTCGCCAGCGGCGCCGACCCCGACGACCCGCTGGTGTCGCCGGTCAAGCGCGCCGACCTCACCGGGCTGCCGCCCGCGCTCGTCGTCACCGGCCAGTACGACCCGCTGCGCGACGAGGGCGAGTTGTACGGGCAGCGCCTGCGGGAGGCCGGAGTGGAGGCGAAGGTCAGCCGGTACGACGGCGCCGGCCACGGCTTCGTCCAGCACTTCTCCTGGATTCCGCAGTACTACGCGGTCTTCGCCGAGACCAGCGCGTTCCTCGCCGGGCGCTGACCGGTCCGACGCGCCCCCGGGGGCGCCGTACGCCCCGGGCTGCCCCGTACCCGCCCGTCCGAGCCCAGAAAGAGGACGAAAGAGGACCATGACCCACGAAGTCCCCATCCACCCCCTGGTGTCGCCCTGGGGCCGGTTCGGTCTCTACAGCTTCTTCATCGACGCACCCGAACCCGCCGTCGTCGACACCGGCATCGCCTCCTCGCCCGCCGAGGGGATGGCTCCCGCGCTCCGGGCGCTCGGGCGCCGTATCGAGGACGTGCGCTGGATTTTGCTGACCCACGGTCACATCGACCACGTCGGTGGCGCCCATGCCCTGTGGGAACTCACCGGCCGCCGCGCGAAGGTGGTGATCCACGAGGCCGACGCGCCCCTGCTGCGCTCGCGCCGCGCCCACGTGGAGGAGTACCTCGCGGGACGGGGGCGGTACCTGCACGACCCCGAAGGCGAGGCGAAGGTGACGGCCGCCACGCAGTCCGTCATCTCCGGGGAGATGGAGCCGTCCGTGCTGGTCAAGGGCGGCGAGACGCTCTCCCTCGGCGGCGACGTCACGGTGTCGGTGCACGCCCTGCCGGGCCACACCGCCGGGTCGGTCGCCTACGTCGTCGACGGGCAGCGCTCGGTGTTCACCGGCGACGCCGTCCAGGTGCACGGGGCCGCCAACGGCTTCCCCGGCTACACCGACCCGGCCGCCTACCGCACCAGCCTGGAACACCTGCGGGACGAGGTCCGGCCGCGCCACCTCTACCTCGGGCACCCCTACCGCCGCGCCGACGGAACCCCGTACGGCGTCGAACTCGACGAGGCGCAGGCCCGGGAGGCCATCACCCAGAGCCTCGCCGTCGAGGAACGCGTCACCGAGGCGGCCTGCCGCTGCCCGGAGTCCGGCCCGCAGGAGGCGGGCTCGCCGTACGCCCCCTTCGCCGGGGCGGCCGAGGAACTCGGCTACACCGGCGATCCCACGCTTGAGCCGTCGCCGTTCTTCACCTCGATGCACGGCTACCGCACGCGCAACCGGAACCTGCGACACAGGAGTTGACATCCATGACCGACTTCCGAACGATCCGGGCCGGCCGGCGGACGATCGCCGTCCGCAAGGACCTCCGGGTGCCGATGCGCGACGGCGTCACGCTGGCGGCCGACACCTACGGCCCGGTGGACGACACGCCCCGCCCCGCGCTGGTGGCCCTCAGCCCGTACGGCAAGGAGCTCCAGGCCCTCGCCCTGACCACGCCCCCGCAGCGCCGCCCGAGCCCGATGTGGGACGGCTGCATCGAGGCGGGCGACATCGCCCGGGTGGTGGACGAGGGGTACGTCCACGTCATCGGCGACCTGCGCGGTTCCGGCGCCTCCGAGGGGGAGCACATCGGCAACTACAACGCCGGTGGTGTGCCGCTCGGGCAGGACGCGTACGACTTCATCGAGTGGGTCGCCGCGCAGCCGTGGTGCGACGGCAACGTCGGCATGATCGGCATCTCCTACTTCGGTTCGATGCAGGTGCTCGCCGCGGCCGAGCGACCGCCGTCCCTGAAGGCGATCTTCGTCAGCGGCGGCCACTTCGACTTCTACGAGACCACCTACCACGGCGGCGTCATGTGGTTCATGCCGCGCGCCGCCCGCGAGGGCCGCGGCGGCGACTCCGGCTGGGCCTTCACCGACGGCGTCAAGTCCCGCATGCTGGAGACGTTCTCGGCCGAGGAGATCCGCGAGCGGGTCGCCGAGCGGCTCCGGGACCCGGACGTGGCCGCCTGGCCCAACCTGGTCCATGTGCTCAACTACCCGAAGAACCACGAGGCGTGGTTCGACATCGTGATGAACGAGGTCGACGGCGACTGGTACGAGGAGCGCAACCCGGTCACCCTCGCGCCCGCCATCGACATCCCCGTCTGGCTCCAGATCGACCAGGGCCGCGGCTGGACGATGGACGGCACCATCGAGTTGTACCAGTCGTTGAAGGGCCCGAAGAAGCTGGACATCGGGCCCTACCCGCCGATGCAGTCGCGCCCCTTCGTCGAGGAGCACGACAAGATGTTCCGCTGGTACGAGTACTGGCTCAAGGGCATCGACAACGGGATCATGGACGAGCCCGCCGTCTCCGTCCACGTCGAGGGCACGCGCGAGACCATCACCGCCGCCCAGTGGCCCCCCAGGGACGTCGAGTACCGCTCGCTGTACTTCCGCCCCCGCCGCGCACTCTCTTACGAGCCCGAGCCGATGGGCGCCGAGCACGCCGCCCCGGACGGCTTCTACCAGGCGCCGCTGACGGTGACCGACCAGGTGGAGATCCTCAGCTGGAGCACGGCCCCGTTCACCGAGCCCACCGAGATGATCGGCCAGGGCGCGGCCCACCTCTTCGCCGAGATCGACCAGCCCGACACCAACTTCATCCTGCGCCTGTGGGACGAGGCACCGGGCGGCAAGCGGCAGCTCATCACCACCGCCTACCTCAAGGCCTCGCACCGCGAACTCGACGAGGAACGCACCACCGAGGGCGACCCGCACCACCCGCACACCCGCGCCGTGCCGGTCGAGCCGGGGAAGACCGAGGAGTACGTGCTGCGCGTCTACCCGTTCGCGGCGACGTTCCTGCCCGGACACAGGCTGGTCGTGGAACTCTCCAACGACGAACCGCTGGCCGACGAGCACAACGCGCTGCTGCCGCCGGACGCCTTCCACCTGCCGGTGGGCCGCCCCGTCACCCACAAGATCTACCGCGACGCCGACCACCCGTCCCGGCTCGTGCTGCCGTTCACGAGGGCCGCGTCGGCGGACACGGCCCAGTAGAAGTCGGACGGGTCGGGCGGGCGGCCCGGAAGTCGGAGGACGCCGCCGCCGAGACCGTTTCGGGTGCCTCAGCCCGTGCGGGCGGTGATCTGCCCGCTGACGGAGAAGCGCGCCCCGCAGGTGGGGCAGGTCGCCTCGCCGAAGGCGTACGTCAGGGCGTTCGCCACCTCGGCGTGGCCGTCCGTCAGCGCCATGTCGTGGAGGCGGCGGCCGAGGCCGTCGAGGGCGCCCGGTGCGGCGGGGTGGAGCGGGAGGGTCCGGACGTCGTCCGAGAGGGCGTAGTCCTGATCCGTGCTGAAGAAGCCCCGCTCGCCCACGACCACCCAGGCGGGGGCGAGGCACTCCGGATCGGGGCAGTCGAGCTCGTACTCCTCGCCGACGATGCCCCAGAACAGGTCCTGCGCCCAGAGGATGTCGCCTTCGAGGTCGAGGAGGGACTCCAGCAGGTAGCAGTAGTCGTTCCGGTCGGTGGTGGTCCTCCGCAGCCGGCCGGCCGAGGTCACCATGCGGGCGACCTCGGACGCGCGCCGGCTCCGCAGGTCCCGGGTCTCGTGCCACTGGTCGGCCTGGACGAGGAGAGCGCCGGCGAGATGGAGGGCGGCAGCCGCCGTCTTGGTGTCGTCGCCCCGGGCCATGTCGCTCAGCGCGGTCATGACCAGCGGATCGGAGACGTCCAGGGTGCCGTTGTGGAAGAGCTCCGTCCACAGGTCGCTCCACGCCTGATCGTCCCGGCCGGTCGCGGCACGGTCCAGCAGGGCGGCCAAGCGGCCGGACCCGGCCCCGTCCACGGGGGAGCCGGGGGAGGCGGGACGGTCGGAGAAAGCGGAGGAGCCGGGGGATGCCGTCGTCACCCGGTCATCCAAGCACCGGCCGTCCAAGCGCCGGCCTTCCGGGTACCGCGATGCCGGGCCCTTGGCAGGCACTCCGCCCCGTCGGCCCTCAGCTCCCGAAGACCGCCTCCGCGACGGAAAGGAACGCCTCCTCGGGGTCGCGGCCGTCCAGGAAGTCCGTCAGGTTGTGGCTCAGCAGCAGCGCGGCGAAGCCGTGGGCCAGGGACCAGGCGGCCACCCCTGTCCGACGGGCGTCCCCGGCGTCGGCCTCGGCACCGTCGGCCGTCAGGCCGGCGACGCCCTCGCGCAGGACGCGGGCTGCCCGTTCCCGGGCGGCGACCAGGGCGGGGTCGTCGGAGCGGTAGAGGGCGGGCTGGAACATCACCTGGAAGTGCGCCGGGTGGTCGGCGGCGAACCGCACGTACCGCGCGCCCCGATCCCTGAGGCCGGTGACCTCGGAGAGGGAGTCCGCGAAGAGGGTGTACGCCTCCGTCGCCACGGCCGTCAGCAGGCCCGTGCGGTCCTTGAAGTGGTGCGCGGGCGCGGCGTGCGAGACCCCGGCGCGGCGGGCCAGGTCGCGCAGGCTGAGGGCGGCCGGACCCTCTGCCGCGATGACGTCCACGGCCGCAGCCAGGATCGTCCGGCGCAGGTCGCCGTGGTGGTACGAGGTCTGGTCGCCGCTGACGTCCCGGTCGGTGCTCATGTGCGTACCGTACGCCGCATCTAGTCATTGACAAGTTCGTGGAGCGGGTGCACGCTGGCGGCAGAGTATCTAGGCAATGACTAGATGCCGGGTCGGTCGATCGCGGAGGTAGGGAGCATGTCCGAGGAACTGGGGCGCGTCCGGCAGATGTGGCACCTGCTGGAGCCCTTGCACGCCGTTCTCTACTACGCGCCGGAGGCGTTCGAGGAGGCCGCCGCGCTCGGCTACGACGTCGAGGAGCGCTGGCCGAGCTATTTCGCCTGGCGCGCGGCCCCGGCCGGGGCGTCCGGAGGGGGCGAGCCCACGGCGGAGTACGTCACCGAGGCGTTCTACAGCTTCAGCCCCGCGATGGTGCGTGGGTACGTCCCCGGCGTCTGGGCCACGGCCGGCCCGGAGGCGGTGCTCGCCGCGCGGGTCCGTGCGGTGGACCGTGCGTACCGGGCGCTCCTCAAAGCCTGGATCGATGGGCCCGAGGCGGCCGAGGCGGCGGAGCTGGCCCGCCGTGCGGCGGAGGCGGCCGGCGCCGCCGGACCGGGCACCGGAACGGCCGACGAGCCGGGCGCACCCCCGCTCGGGGCCGCCAACTCCGCGCTCCCCTGGCCGGACGCCCCGCACCTCGTCCTCTGGCAGGCCGCCACGATCCTGCGGGAGCACCGGGGCGACGGTCACCTCGCCGCGCTGCGCGAGGCCGGCCTCGACCCCGTGGAAGCGCTGGTCTCGTTCGCGGCGGTGGGCGCGGCCCCCGTCGAGGTCTTCGCGAGCCGAGGGTGGCGCGAGGGGGAGTGGGCGGCGGCCCGGGAGCGGCTGGTGGGCCGGGGACTGCTGACGGAGGACGGTACGGCGACGGAGGCCGGCCGGGCACTGCGTGCGCAGGTGGAGCGGCGTACCGACGAGCGGGCCGCCGGACCGTGGCGCGCGCTCGGCGAGACGGACCGGGCCCGCCTCGCCGAACTGCTGGGTACCCCGTGGCTGGAGATCATCGGCTCCGGGCTGCTGCCCGCGGAGAACACGCTCGGCATCGGGAAGGTGTGACAACCGGTCGGGACCGCGGGAGTGGTGCCGGTCGGTGCGGGGGCCCGGGGCGAGCGGGGGCTGGAATGCGCGCCCGGGCCCCCGCGTTCCGTTACGTATGGGCAGTATATCCGCGCGTGTCCCCCTCCCCGGGCCGCCCCGGGGACGGTCCGGCGACCGGCTTCCCGAGCCGGTCCCCGGACCGGACGCCGTACGCGCGCGCATCGCCGCCGAACGCGCCTCCACGAGCGAGCGGATCGAGGCGCTGCGACGCGACTTCGAGGGGATCGTCGAGGCGAACGCGCTGGTGGCCGTGGACGACGAGCACGACCCGGAGGGCTCCAGCACCGCGTTCGAACGGGCCCACGTCGCCGCCCTCCTCGCCCGGGCCGGTGAACAGCTGGCGGAGCTGGACCGCGCGCTGGAGCGGCTGGACCACGACGACTACGGGCGGTGCGAGAGCTGCGGCGAGCCGATACCGGCCGCCCGCCTGGAGATCCGGCCGGAGGCGACCCGCTGCGTCGCCTGCGCCGGGACGCGGGGGAGGCACCGGCGCTGAGACGCCGCAGTACCGGCGCAGGCGACGCCCGCCGCACCGGCGCCGAGGCGCCCGCCGCCCGACTGAGCGACCGTCACCCGGAGTCCCGTACGCCATGAATGGCAGCCGACGGGGAAGACGTCCGTAGGATTCCCGGGTTCGGATCTCTCTCCGTCAGGACGGCTGCCAGTGATATCTCTCCGTACGTACCGCGTCGTCCTGCCGGCCCTGAGCGCGGTTGCCGTGTTGTCCCTCGCCGGCTGCGACCCCGACGACCTCGCCGCTCCGGAAGGGACACCGGGCGCCGGAGCGAACGACGGCGCGCGGTCCACCGAGGGCTTCGGCGCGAGCCCGCTGGACAACCCCGACGGTACGAAGCCCGGCCTGGCACCGCTGACCAGCGACGCGGACCGGGCCCGGGCGCGGAAGGTCATCGAGAAGGTGCTCACCAAGGGGCGCGGCCCCAAGACCGGTTACGACCGCGACGAGTTCGGCTCGGCGTGGAAGGACACGGTGAACGGCATAGCGCTGGCCCGCAACGGCTGCGACACCCGCAACGACCTGCTCAAGCGGGACGGTCAGGAGGTGCGCTTCCGCAGCGGATCGGACTGCGTGGTGGCCTCGTTGACGCTCAAGGACCCCTACACCGGCACGACGATCGCCTGGACCAAGGCGAAGGCCACGAAGATCCAGATCGACCATGTGATGCCGCTGTCCTACGACTGGCAGATGGGCGCCTCGCGCTGGAGCGACGCCAAACGCCAGCAGATCGCCAACGACCCGCTCAACCTCATCCCCGTCGACGGCCCCACCAACGGCTCCAAGAGCGACTCCGGCCCCGCCGCCTGGCTGCCGCCGTACAAGCCGATCCGCTGCTCCTACGCGCTCCGCTTCGCCCAGGTCTCGCTGAAGTACGAACTGCCGGTGACCACGGCCGACAAGGAGATGATGCTGAAGCAGTGCGCGGCCTGACACCGCGCGCTGCCTGACGGTACGGGCGGCCTGACGGTACGGGCGGCCGGGACGTCCCGCTTCCGGGGTGCTCGAAAATGAGTTCTGTCCCGGGTTGCCGTATGCGTACGCTCCCCGGCGTGGACGACGACCGCATTCGTAAGATCGTGACCGAACTGCCCGGCCTGACCGACGTCAACGACGTGAGGGAGACGGCCGATCGCGTTCTCGCGCAGGGGAACCCCGCGTTCCTCGCCGACCTCGGTATCGCGCTGGTCCGGGCATACGGCTCCGGTGGCGAGCCGGGGTGGCAGTACCGCAGCGTCTTCGGCCACCTGCTCCGGTCGCTCGCGCTCACCCCCGGTCCGGGGAACGTCGCCCAGGCACTCCGGCTGGCCCGTGCCGCCCACGCCACCGACCGGAGCGTGAGCCGCCGCACCGCTTCCCTGCTGGCCTCCTGCCGCCCGGCCGAGGAACTGACCGTGGCCTTCACCGGGGAGGCCACCGAGGATCTGCGGGCCTGCCTGGTCCATGAACTGGTGCTCAGGGGCGTTGCCGTCATGGAGCTGCCGGCCGTCGCCGCGTGGGCGGGCTCCCCGCACTGGAGGCTGCATCCGCTGCGTTGGCTGCCGTGGACGCTGTCCGACGTCGAAGGGCGGCCGGAGCTGCCGAGCTACAGCCTGCACGGCGGCAGCCACTCGCTCCCGTTCGGCTCCGCGTCCGGCACGGGCGTGACAGCCGGCCCCGGACCGGTGCCCCGGGCCGAGGAGACCACGACCGAGGCCCTGGCCGGGCGCATCGGCGCCGCCGTGGCCAACTGGACCGAGGAGTCGAACGGGCGTGCCGAAGCGCGGGTGTTCGCTCTCGCGGGCCCCTTGGACGCCCGGTCCGTACCTGCGGTCCTGCGGTCCGTGGGCCTGGAGTGTCTGCGGGGCGAGGAGCGGGCGAGGAAGGGGACGAAGGCCAGGAAGAAGGCGAAGGCGACATCCTCGTTCTCCGTCGAAGCCTGCGGCCCGGACTGGGTGTGGGAGGTACTCTTCGCCGCCGCGTCCACGGGAGGTGCCTACAACTATGGTGTGGGCGGCGCCTATGGCCGGCTGGCCGCATGGCAGTCCCTGAGCGCCCTCGCCGGAGCGGCCGAGGGCAGCACGGCGGAGGAGGCCGAGGCGCGGGTACGGGCCTGCTCCTGGTACTCCTTCGGCCCCGCCACGGACTGGTTCGCGGACGTCGCCTGGGACATCGGCCTCGTCGCCCTCTCCCCGGACGGCGAACGACTGGCGGTACTGGCGGCTACGGACACCGACTGAGACGTGTCGCCACGCCGGTGCGTGGGTGCTGGTAGGGCGTGTGTCGAAAGTGGCGCCGGCCGCCTGAGCTCCGACTCCGTCAGCAGGTCGCTCGCGCAAGCGCGATCGCCACCAGCACCTGGGGCAGGGAGTCCGGTCCGCCGCGCACACGATCGCCGGACAGCGCCGAGCCCCCCGGCCCGGCGCTGTCCGTCCCGGGCGCCCCCGTCGCACGCCTCACCGATCGATTCACAGGCACACTTCACCTGTTCACTGAATTCCTT
>NZ_JBSFVR010000209.1:0-12712 GCF_053592415.1 Streptomyces sp. NPDC002690
GGCTGCTCGCGCAACTGCGGCGGGCCCGGCTCGCCGAGGTGCTGGTCGACAGCGGGAGCTGCGGACCGGGCGGCGGCCGAACGGTGCCGGTCGCGATGGCGGGCCCCTTCCCGGAGTGGCTCAGCCGGTCGCGCCGGGAGGTGGCATCCGCTCGTACCGGGCGCGCTGCGCCTGGTGGGCGACCTCCGCGTCCGCGTCGTCCTCCATACCCTCCAGCAGCCGCTTGCGCAGCCCGAGACCGTGCGCGTCGAGCAGACGGAGTCCGGCCCGGCGTACGTGCGTCGGCCGGTCCGGGGCCACCAGACCGGCCAGCCACTCCTCGGGGACGAACAGGACGTACGGTGCCAGGGCCTTGCGGGCAACGCGCACCACAGGCGGACAGGGGTCGTCCATGGCGGCCATCAGCTCGTCGGGGGAGACGGCGTCCAGCATGCGCAGCCCGGCCAGTGCCGCCTCGCGCACCCGGCCCTCCGGATGGCGCGTCAGCGGACGCAGGAGCCCGGCCGCGTCCGGAGACCCGGATTCGGCCAGCCCGAACAGCGCGCCCGGCGGCAACCCGGGCGCGGCCGGGTCCGCGCACCGCTCCCGGTAGTACGCCCACGGGTCCGCGCCTTCCAGCCGCAGCACCAGCCGGGCGGTCGAACGCACCCGGGCCGAGGGGTCGGCGAGGTGGCCGAACGCCTCCGGGCCGCGTCCCGCCCGGTGCAGCGCGTTCACCGCCGAGGAGCGGGTCGCCGCCGAGGTGGCGGTGAGCAGTGGGTCGAGGAGACGGTCCGGATCACCGGGACGGACCCGCGCGAGGAGTTCGTCGGTGCAGAGCCGTCGGATGCTCAGGTCCCGGGCGGTCAGAATGAACTCGGTGAGCCGGGTGGGCGTCAGGACGCCCCGCTCCCCGCAGAGCCTGATGCCGAGCAGCCGGGCTTGCGGCCGGGGGCTCGCCATCAGGAGGTGGGGCAGCGAGGGCGGCAGCACGGGGGCGGCGGTGAGGACCAGCGTGAGGCCGGTCGGGCCGTGCGGGCGGAGCGCCAGTTGCACGGCCAGCGGGACCAGTGAGGCCGCGCGCTCCGCCCCCCCGGGGCCGTCCAGGGCGGCGATGAGCGCCCGGCGGGCCCGGTCCCGTACCGGGGCCTTGTTGTCCGCGCACCGCAGGAGCAGCAGCGGGAGCAGGGCGGGGCGCCCGGCGGTGAACGGCAGCGCGGCCTCGCGCACCCGGGGGTCGGAGTGGCAGAGGGCCACGGCGGTCTCCGGCTCGGACGGCGGGAAGTCCGTCCAGGTCACGTCCCGGGCGTGCTCGTCCCACCGCGGGTCGAACGGCTGCCCGGCGGTTTTGTCGTCCTCGGCGCCGGGGCCGGGTGAGGCATGTCCGCGCGATCCGCGCGCGCACCCCTCGCGGACACGCTGGTCGAGGTCGATCCAGGCCTCGGGATCGGCCGCGTCCAGGACGGTGACCAGGGGGTCGCCCCTCAGCAGGCGCTCGTGCGCCGCGAGCGGGCGCCGGGGGGACGGGTGGGTCGGCTTGCGCATGGGGCGCAGCTTATGGCGGGCCGGGACGCTCGCCGTCCGGGGGCCCCGGACGCTTGCGGCGGGGGCCGCCGCTACCCGTGTCAGGCACTTCCACATCCAGGCCAATCGGCGGACGGGCGTCGCCGCGTCGGGCCCCGCCCGTCGCGGCGGGTGCTCCTGCGGTAATGCGAGCAGAGCCGGACATCCTGCGTGGTCCACGGGTGGCCTGATAGCGATGGAGAATCCCTGGGCTCTGTTGACGGAAGGATCTCCGTTCATATCGTTGCCCCAGGCACCTAGTTCCGCTCCCGGCACGATTCGCCCCGTCGCGGTGTTCCGCACGCACGCTCGCGGCGTCGGCCAAAAGCCCTGGTGGCTCCGCTACGAGGACTTCCGGCCGCGTCGCGGTCGCACGCGCCGAACACCGTTCCCCCGGGGGTGTACGTCGCCGGTCGCGGGAGTGGTTTCCGTGAGAGAGCCTGTTCGACGTCCTTCTGCCCAGGAGGCAGGCATGACCGAGACCGTCACGACACCGACCCTCCACCCCGAGTACCCGATGGCCAGGGCAGCCGGCTGCCCGTTCGACCCCCCTCCCGCTCTGCGGGAGCAGCAGGGCGGCCAACCCTCCCGTGTGAGCCTGTGGGACGGCAGCACGCCTTGGCTGATCACCCGTCACGACCAGGTGCGCGCCCTGCTCGGCGACCCGCGCATCAGCGCCGACCCGGCACGGCCCGGTTACCCCCACCGGGACGCCGGGGCGCTGGCCCGGAGCCGGACCCGCCACACCTTCATCACCATGGACGACCCCGACCACGCCCGTCTGCGCCGGATGACGACGGCCCCCTTCGCGATCAAGAGGGTGGAGGCGATGCGGCCCGCGATCCAGAAGATCGTCGACGATCTGATCGACCGCATGCTCGCGAACCCCGGGCCCGCGGACCTCGTCGAAGCGTTCGCGCTCCCGCTGCCCAGCCTGGTGATCTGTGAACTGCTCGGCGTGCCCTACGACAAGCACGACTTCTTCCAGCGGCACACCAAGGTGCTGGTCCGCCGCAACGGCACCCCCGAGGAAGTGGTCGCGGCCTCCGAGGCGCTCGTCGACTACTTGCAGGAACTCCTGACCGAGAAGATGGCCGAGCCCGGCGACGACATCCTGTCCGATCTGGCCGTCCGGCGCGTGGCCACCGGTGAACTGACCTCCCGCGAAGCCGCCGAGATGGGCGCGCTCCTGCTCGCGGCGGGCCACGAGACCACCGCGAACATGATCGCGCTGGGCACGGTCGCCCTGTTGCGGCACCCGGACCAGCTCGCTCTGCTGCGTGACGGCGACGACCCCAAGAGGGTCGCCGCGACGGTGGAGGAGCTGCTGCGTTACCTGACCATTGTCCACTTCGGCCGCCTGCGCGTGGCGCTGGAGGACATCGGGATCGGCGGCGTCACCATCCGCGCCGGGGACGGTGTCATCTGCGCCGCGGACGCCGCCAACCGCGACCCGGACGTCTTCCCCGACCCCGACCGGCTCGACATCACCCGCGACGCCCGCCGGCACGTCGCCTTCGGGTTCGGCGTGCACCAGTGCCTCGGCCAGCCGCTGGCCCGCGTGGAACTCCAGGTCGTCTACAGCACCCTGTACCGCCGCATCCCCACCCTGGCCCTGGCCACCGGTCTCGACCAGCTCCGCTTCAAGCACGACGGCGTCATCTACGGCGTCTACGACCTGCCCGTCACCTGGTAGCACCGGCAACGGAACCGACCGCCAACCGACCGCGAACCGACCGCGAACCGACCGCCAACCGACCGCGAATCGACCGCGAATCGGCAACGGAACCGACGAGGGAATCGAGAAACGCATGCGCGTCAAAGTCGACCAGCCCAAGTGTGTGGCGTCCGGACAGTGCGTCCTGGTGGCCCCGGCCGTCTTCGACCAGGACGACGAGGGCATCGTCCAGGTCCTCCTCGACCGGCCGGAGGTCGAGCACCACGAGGACGTGAAGGAGTCCGTGGCCGTCTGCCCGGCCGCGGCGATCTGGCTGGAGGAGGAGTGACGGCGGCGCCACCGCGCCGCGTCGTGGTGGTGGGCGCCTCCGCGGCAGGACTGTCGGCCGCCGAAACCCTGCGGCGCGAGGGGTTCGACGGCTCCCTCACCCTCGTCGGCGAGGAGGCGCATCCGCCGTACGACCGGCCGCCGCTGTCGAAGGAGATCCTCACCGGAGCGTGGCAGCCCGACCGCCTCCGGCTGCGCCGGCCGGAGACCCTGGAGGCACTCGGTCTGGACCTCCGGCTCGGCGTGGCCGCCACCGCCCTGTCCCCGGCCACTCGTACGGTGACCCTCGCCGACGGCACCCCGCTCGCCTACGACGCCCTGATCGTCGCCACCGGGGTCCGGCCCCGCCGCCTGCCGGAGTGCGGCACACCGGGCGTCCACGTCCTGCGGGACCTGACCGACGCCCTGGCGCTGCGCGACCGGCTGGCGGCGGGGGGCCGGCTGGTCGTGGTGGGCGCCGGATTCCTCGGTACGGAGACGGCTGCCGCCGCCCGTACCCTGGGCGCCGCCGTCACCCTCGTCGAGCCCGCCGCCGTGCCCCTCGCCCACGTCGTCGGCCCACGGGTGGGGGCGCATGTCGCCCGCGTCCACCGCGAGCACGGGGTGGACCTGAGGACCGGCGCCGGGGTGCGGCATGTGCGGGCGGGGTCAGTCCTAGGTCAGTCCTCGCCGAGGTAGGCCTTGCGGACGGACTCGTCGTGCAGGAGGTCCGCCCCGGTACCGGAGAGGACGATCTTGCCGATCTCCATGACGTGACCCTGGTCCGCGAGGGAGAGGGCCGCCTGGGCGTTCTGCTCGACCAGGAGGATCGTCGTACCGGAGGACCGGAGCTCGACGATGGTCTCCATGATCTTCTGCATCATGATCGGGGAGAGGCCCATGGAGGGCTCGTCGAGCATGAGCAGCTTCGGCCGGGACATCAGGGCGCGTCCCATGGCGAGCATCTGCTGCTCGCCGCCGGAGAGGGTTCCGGCGGACTGCTTGCGGCGTTCCCCGAGGATGGGGAAGAGGTCGTAGGCGCGCTGGACGTCCTGCTCGATGCCCGCCTTGTCGCTGCGCAGGTAGGCCCCGAGGAGGAGGTTCTCGGCGATCGTCAGCCGGGGGAAGATGTGGCGTCCCTCGGGGGAGTGGGCGAGGCCCAGGGCGACGATTTTGTGGGCGGGGACGTCGGCGAGGGGTTTCCCGTCGAAGACGATGCGCCCGCCGGCCGGCTTGAGGAGCCCGGAGAGGGTGCGCAGGGTCGTCGTCTTTCCGGCGCCGTTGGTGCCGATGAGGGTGACGACCTGGCCGGCTTCGACGCTGAACGAGATGCCCTTGACGGCCTCGATCTTGCCGTAGGCGACGCGGAGGTCCTCGACTTCCAGGAGCGCGGTCATGAGGTTTCCTCCCCGGGGGTGGTGCTGGTGGTGCTTTCCGCGGTGCTGCTCTGGCCGGCCTGTGTCTCGGCGGCTTCGACCTCGGCGACCTCGTCGGCGCCGGGGGCTCCCTCGAAGGGGGTGCCGAGGTAGGCGGCGATGACGCGTTCGTCGCTCTGGACGGTGCTGGGCGTGCCTTCGACGAGCTTCTCGCCCTGGACGAGGCAGGCGACGCGGTCGCAGAGGTTGAAGATGAAGCGCATGTCGTGCTCGATGACGAGTACGGCGATGCCCTGGTCGCGGATGGCGAAGATGAGCTCTTCGGTGACGCGGGTTTCCTGCGGGTTCATGCCGGCGGTGGGCTCGTCGAGGAGGAGGAGTCCGGGGTCGCTGGCGAGGGCGCGCGCGATCTCCAGCTTTCGCTGCTCTCCGTAGGGGAGGTTGCGCGCGAGGTGGTCCGCCTTGTGGGCTAGGCCGATGAACTCCAGCAGTTCCATGGAGCGTTCGCGGCTGGCCTTCTCGGCGCGGGTGTGGCTGGGCAGGCGTAGCAGGGCGGACCAGAGTCCGTCGTCGGTGCGGGTGTGGCGGCCGACGAGGACGTTTTCCAGGACGGTCATGTTGGCGAAGAGCCGGATGTTCTGGAAGGTGCGGGCGATGCCTGCCTGGGTGACGAGGTGGGGCTTGGGGGGCAGGACGGTGCCCTTGTAGCTGACCGTGCCCTCGGTGGGGACATAGAGGCCGGTGAGGCAGTTGAAGAAGGTGGTCTTCCCTGCGCCGTTGGGGCCGATGAGGCCGACGATCTCGCCGCTGTCGACGGTGAGGGAGACGTCGCGTACGGCGGTGAGGCCGCCGAAGCGCATGGTGACGCCGGTGGCGTCGAGGACGGTGCCGCCGGTCGCGGGGGCTCCGGGGTTCTCGGTGGTGTTCGTGGTGGTGGTCACGGTGGTCACGCCCCCGCCTTGGCGATGCCGGCGCCGGTGTCCTCGGACTGCCGTGGTTCGGGTACGTCGGGCTGGTTGTCCAGGTTGTTCTCGTCGGCCTCGTGGAATTCGAGTTGCTTCCGGCGGTCGGCGATGAGGCCTTCGGGGCGGAAGCGCATCAGCAGGATGAGTGCGATGCCGAAGAGGAGCAGCTGGTAGTCCTGCATGAACTGGAGCTTCGCCGGGATGAGGTAGAGCAGTGCGGCGCCGACGAAGGGTCCGCTGAGGGTGCCCATGCCGCCGAGGATGACGGCGGCGAGGAGGAAGGCGGAGTTCGGGGGTACGGCGCCGGCGAACTGGTACTGCTCGGGCGTCACGGTGTAGTTGACGTGGGCCTGGACGGTCCCGGCGAGGCCGGCGAGGGTGGCGCCGAGGGCGAAGGCGAGGAGCTTGAGCCGGAAGGCGTTGATGCCCATGGCGGTGGCGGCGGTCTCGTCCTCGCGGATGGCGACCCAGGCGCGGCCGATGCGGGAGTCGCCGGAGCGGCGGAAGACGAGGATGACGACGGCGGTGACGAGGAGCATCAGCAGGAAGTAGTTGGCGGACCTGCTGAGGCTGAAGGGGCCGATGTCGTGGCTCTCCCCGAAGGCGAATCCGAAGATGTCGAGGTCGGGGATGGAGGGGATGCCCTGGGATCCGTTGGTGAGGTCGGGTCCGCTGTTGCCGTTGAGGTTGTTGACGGTGACGCGGAAGATCTCTCCGAAGCCGAGGGTGACGATGGCGAGGTAGTCGCCGCGCAGCCGCAGGGTGGGGGCGCCGATGAAGACGCCGAAGACCAGGGAGACGCCTGCTCCGGTGAGGGCCGCTGCCCAGAAGGGGAAGTGGATGCCGATCGCCGAGGCGGACGCGCCGGAGACGAGGGCGGAGGTGTAGGCGCCGACGCCGAGGAAGGCGACGTATCCGAGGTCGAGGAGGCCGGCGAGCCCGACGACGACGTTGAGGCCCAGGGCGACGGCCGCGAAGATGAGGATGTTCGTGCCGATGAGCGTGTATTCCCCGGTGGACTGCGTGAAGGGGAAGCAGAAGGCGGCGACGAGGGCTGCGGTGAGGGTGACGTTGCGGTGTTTGACCGTCAGCGCGGTGAGGCGGTTGATGATGCCGGCGCGGTGGAGGGCGGTGAAACCGAAGCCGAAGGTGAGCAGCGAACCGATGAAGAGTTCGGTGTACTCGGTGTCGATGATGAACGAGAAGAGGTAGAGGGCGACGCCGAAGGAGGTGGCGATGATGAGGATTTCGGCCCAGGAGGGGAGTTCGCGGGCGCGGGCCGGGGCGGGTGCGGTCAGGCTGTTGCCGAGGACGGCGAGTCCGCTGGGGTTCTCGTCGGCGAGCGCCTGGTCGGCGGGGAGGCCGAAGGCGGCGAGCGTGGCGACGAGCGCACCGGCGAGGCTGACCCAGGCTCCGGGTTCGAGGTTGACGATGCCGCCGAGGTCGACGGTGATGGCGCCGACGGCGTAGCCGGTGGTGGCGAGGACGGCGAGTGCGGCGTAGCGCACGGAGGTGTTGGTGCCGCCGGGGGTGAGCCAGCGGAGTCCTCGGACGCCGTATCCGGAGAGGATGAGGAGCAGGGTGACGAGGGAGCCGACGAGAGTGAGGACCTGGAGGCCGCCGGGGTAGCCGGTGACGGTGAGGTCGCCGGGGAACTCGTCGGTCCAGGTCCAGGCGAGGAAGGTGCCCGCGAGGGCGACGGCCGTGCCGGCGGTGGTGAGGGCGCGGGCGGTCGCGGGGGGCAGGTTGAGGGGCGCGCGGGTGGTGTGTGTGGTCATCGCTGTCACGCCCGATCCGCGACGCGTTCGCCGAGCAGTCCTTGTGGCCGCAGCAGCAGGACGACGATGAGGAGCACGAAGGCCCACACGTCCTTCCAGGCGCCGCCGCCGAAGAGTTCCATGCCGGGAACGTCGCTCATGTAGCCGGTGGCGAGTGCCTCGGCGAGGCCGAGGACGACGCCGCCGAGCATGGCGCCGTAGATGTTGCCGATGCCGCCGAGTACGGCGGCGGTGAAGGCCTTGAGGCCCATGATGAAGCCCATTTTGAAGCCGATCTGGCCGTTCTTGAGCCCGTAGGCGACGGCGGCGACGGCGGCGAACGCGGCACCGATGGCGAAGGCCATGACGATGATGCGGTCGGTGTTGATGCCCATGAGCTTGGCGGTGTCGGGGTCCTGCGAGGTGGCCTGCATGCCGCGGCCGGCGCGGGTCTTGGAGACGAAGAGGCCGAGGGCGAGCATGCAGACGGGTGCGGCGACGAGGACGAAGAGGTCGCCGCGCTGGACGTGGGCGCCGAGGAGGTCGAAGGCGCTTCCCTTGAACTGGGGGAAGGAGCGGTCGGCCTTGGCGTCCGGGTACCACATCCAGACGGCCTGCTGGAGGGCGAGGGAGAGGCCGATCGCGGTGATGAGGGGGGCGAGGCGGGGTGCGTTGCGCAGGGGCCGGTAGGCGAAGCGTTCGGCGGCGACGCTGACGGCGACGGAGCAGATCACGCCGCCGATGATCATGAGGGGGACGATGGCGAGGAGGTTCCAACCGGAGGGCATCCAGAGGTACACGGTGAGTGCTCCGAAGCCTCCGATCATGAAGATTTCGCCGTGTGCGAAGTTGATGAGCTGGATGATTCCGTAGACCATCGTGTAGCCGATCGCGATGAGTCCGTACATCGCGCCGAGGATGAGTCCGTTGGCCAGCTGTTGCGGCAGTTCGTGCACCGCAGGGCCTCCGTTGGAGTGGTTCGGATATGGCACCGCGCGGGAGCGCTGGTGGCGCTCCCGCGCGGTCGGGTTGCCTGGTGGCGACCGGAGTGGGGAGTGGTCGTGCTTACTTGGCGACGGCCTCGCTGAGCTTGGAGACCCACTTGCCGCCGTCGACCTGGTAGGCCGTCATCATGGTGTTGGTGGTGTCGCCGTACTGGTCGAAGGCGACCGGGCCGGTGACGCCCTCGAACTGGACCTTGGCCATGGCGGCGAGGACCTTCTCGCGGCTGTCGTCGGGGAGCTTGCCGTCGTTCTCGGCGGCGACGATCTTGACGGCCTCGATGATGGACCAGGTGGCGTCGTAGGTGCCGCCGCCGTACGCCTCGTAGGCGTCCTTGTAGCCGGCCGCGGAGTAGTCCGCGATGAACTTCTTGGCGGAGTCGAGCTCTTCGACGGGCTTGCCGACCGAGGTGGCGATGTCGCCCTGGGCCTTCTTGTTGAGGCTGATGAAGTCGGCGCTGTACATGCCGTCGCCGCCCATGAGCGGGATGTTGACGCTGTCCTTGAGCTGCTGGCTCAGGGGCGCGCCGGCGGGGTACTCACCGCCGTAGTAGACGGCCTTGGCGCCGGAGCTCTTCACCTTGGTGACGACGGAGTTGAAGTCGCGGTCGTCGGGGTTGACGTGGTCGCTGCCGACGATCTTTCCACCGAGGCCGGTGAAGGTCGTCTTGAAGGAGGCGGCGAGGCCGGCGCCGTACGTCTTCTGGTCGTCGATCAGGTAGACGTCCTTGATGCCCGCGTTCTTGAACAGGTAGTTCGCGGCGAAGGCGCCCTGGATGGCGTCGGTGGTGGCGGTGCGGAAGTACGTCTTGAACGGGCGCTTCTTGGCCGCGTCGCCGTCCTTCCAGTTGTCGCCCTGGGTCAGCTCGGTGCCGGTGTTGGCGGGCGAGACCTGGGTGAGACTGGCGTCCTCGAAGGGCTTCTGCATCGACTGGGCGACGCTGGAGTTCAGCGGGCCGACGACGCCGACGAGGTCCTTGTTGCCGATGAACTTCTGGGCGTTCTGGCCGCCGACGGAGGGCTGGGCCTGGTCGTCGAGGGGCTGGAGCTCGAACGTGATGCCCGGGACCGTCTTCTCCTTGTTCGCCGTCTTGACGGCGAGGTCGGCGGAGTTCTTGATGCCCAGGCCGAGGGCGGAGAGGTCGCCGGTCAGGGGGGCGTCGAGGCCGATGACGACGGTCTGGTTCTTACCGCTGCCGCTTGCGCCGTCGCTGCCCTTGTCGTCGTCGCGCGACCCGCAGGCGGTGAGGGAGAGTGCTCCGGTGGTGAGCACTGCGGTGAGTATGAGCAATGAACGGTGTCGCACGAAAAGTCCTTTCCCTGGCGCGGCCTCCTCCGTTGAGGTGCCTGTCGTTCGCCAAGCCGTACGTACTGGGTACAGGGGCGTGCTGCTGCCGCGCCCGGCGGCGCGGTGACTGGCGGTGACTCTAGGCGCAGGTGGTGGGATCGTGGACGGGTGTGGGCAAGGATGTGACTGTCTTGTTATGACTTGAGGAAGGCTTGAGGTGGCGAGGGGGTGCGTGCCGGTTCGGGCGCGGCGGATTCCTCTCGCATGGTGAGAACGCCCAGCTCTGCTAAGGGGCTTGGGGTGATCTTGCTGCTGACGGGCGAGGCCGATCGGCGGTCGTCGGCGAGCAGGTCGGGGTGTGGAGCGGGGTGAGGGGTGGGTGTCGCCCGCATTGCGCGCCTGTTACGCAGTGTTACGTCGGGCGGTTTGCTTCTCGGTCGCGTCCGCGGGGTGGCGTGAAGTGGTGTGTCCAACCCCGTGCAATACCGGGTGAGTTGGCTGGATCTCATGGTCAACTGGTGTTACGTGTAGTGCGCATGAAGATGCCCGACCGGGGTGGTTCACGGGCCCGGCCGGGCAGGTGGGGGAGTGGGGTGTGGGGCGTGAAGAGGTGCGGCGGGGTGGGGCGGTTCAGCCCGCGACGGGCGCCTCGCGCAGCAGGCAGGTCAGGCGGGCGGTGCACACGCGCTTGCCGTGGTCGTCGGTGATGACGATCTCGTAGGTGGCGGTGGAGCGTCCGCGGTGTACGGGGGTGGCGACGCCGGTCACCAGCCCGCTGCGGGCCCCGCGGTGATGGGTGCAGTTGAGGTCCACGCCGACCGCGAGCTTCCCGGCGCCGCCGTGCAGCATCGAGCCGACGGAGCCGAGGGTCTCGGCGAGCACGGCGGACGCCCCGCCGTGCAGGAGTCCGTAGGGCTGGGTGTTGCCCTCGACCGGCATGGTGCCGACGACGCGGTCCGCGGACGCCTCGGTGATCCGTACGCCCATCCGTTCGCCGAGGTGCCCGGCGGAGAAGAGGGCGGGCAGGTCGACGCCGAGGGCGGCGTACTCGTCGATCACGTCCTGCGGGAACACGGGTGCGCTCTGGTCGCCCATGGGTTCGGCTCCGTTCGTCCGGTGGTGTCTTCGCTGTGCGCTCCGTTCTTATCAGAGACCGCTGAGCGGGTGCTTAGGTTCCTTTCCCTGTCGTATCCGGCCGGGCCCGGTCGGGGCGGTTTCGGTACGGTTTCAGGCCTGGTTCTGGTCCGCTTCCGGCCGCTTCCGGACCGCTTCCGGTCCGCGGGGCATTCCTGGGCGGCCACTCGGGGGGCGGCGGTCGTTCACCCCGGTTCGGTAGGTTGGCCCGATGCGGGGACTGGGTGTCGTGGGATGTCGTCGGCTGGGACTGGCCGGTTCGCTGGGGGTCGGTGCGGGCGGCTGGGTCGCCGGAAGGCTTCCGGCGCACGACCCGTGGGGCTGGTGGGCGGACCGGGGCCCGGCGGTGACCACGGCCGGTTCCGTCCTCGCCTACGCCGGACTCACCGTGCTCGTCGTCGCCTGGTGGGCGTACGGGCGCAACGGCGCCTCCGTACGGCACACGCTGGTGACGCTCGCCTGGTGGGTGGCGCCGCTGCTGCTGGCGCCGCCCTTGTACAGCGCGGACGTCTACAGCTACGTCGCGCAGGGGGCGATGGTCCTCGAAGGGCACGACGTGTACAGCCAGGGCCCCTCGGTCCTCGACCCGGCGGGACCCGCCGGGGACGCGGCGGCCAGCGTGGGCCGGCACTGGAGGGACACCCCCGCTCCGTACGGCCCCTTCTTCCTGCTGCTGGCACGGGGCGCGGTGGCGCTCACCGGCGGCACCCTGGTCCCCGCGGTCGTCGTGCTGCGGCTGGTCGCGGTGGGGGCGCTGCTGCTGATCGTGTGGGCGGTGCGGCGCCTCGCGCGGGAGTACGGGGCGGACGAGAGCGGGGCGTTGTGGCTCGCGGCGCTCAACCCCCTGCTCCTGATCCACGTGGTGGGCGGAGCGCACAACGACGGCCTGATGGCCGGGCTCGCGCTGGCAGGCGCGGTGTGCGCGCTGCGGGGGCGCTGGGTGCTCGGCGCGGTGCTGATCGGGCTGGCGATGATGGTCAAGTCCCCTGCCGGACTTGCCCTGTTGTTCGTCGGCGTGGTGGTGGGGAGGGCGTCCGCCGGCTCGCCCGCGCGACGGATCGCGACCGGACTGTTCGGGCCGGGCCTGGTCGCCGCCGCCACGGTGCTCGCGGTCTCCGCGGTGAGCGGCACCGGTTTCGGCTGGCTGCACACGCAGAGCGTGGCGGCCGGCATCCACACGTCGCTCTCCGTCTCCAGCGACCTGGGGGCCGGCCTCGGCGCGCTCGCCCACCTGACGGCCTGGGCGGACTACGACGCGGTGAAGTCGGCCGTACGGTTCCTCGGGCTCGCCGCGGCGGCCGTCCTCGTCGTCCGTCTCGGGTGGCGCTCGGCCATCGGTCGCCTGGACCCCGTACTGGCGCTGGGCCTGGCGCTGACGGCACTGGTGGTGCTCTCGCCGATGGTGCAGCCGTGGTACGCCCTGTGGGGAGTGCCGTTCGTCGCCGTACGGGCGTGCCGGGGACCCGCCGGCCGGAGGCTGGCGGTCCTCTCCGCGGCGCTGGTGTACGAGACGCACCCCTCGGGGTCGACGCCGGGGGCCGGCTTCGCGGTGATGGGGGCGGTCGCGGTGGTGGGCTTGCTGCTGCTGCGCCGGGAAGCCGCTGCGGACCGGGCCGGGAGCGAGGGCGGCGGCGGGCGCGGTGTGCCGGGGCCCCGCCGCGCGGG
>NZ_JBSFVR010000210.1:0-12705 GCF_053592415.1 Streptomyces sp. NPDC002690
AAGAACCAGACGTACAACACCCCGGCCCTCTCCACCCTCTTCCTGCTCAACGAGCAGCTGACCACCACCCGACCACCACCCGACCACCACCCGACCACCGCCAGGGACCGGCATCCCGGGGTTCCGGTCCCGGGACACGGGTCCCGGGGGCACGGGTCCCGGGGGTGCCGGTCCCGGGGTGCCGGGCTCAGATCTCCTTCGCGGGCCAGTCCAGCAGCCGGGCGCCGATGACCGCCGTCTGGAGGGTGTAGCGGTGCACCGGGTCGGACGGGTCGGAGCCGGTCAGCACGTGGATGCGCTCCAGCCGGTACGTCAGCGCCCGCACACTCAGCGACAGCCGGCGTGCCGTCTCCGCCGCCACGCACCCCGAGTCGAAGTACGCCGAGAGGGTCCGCAGCAGCGGTTCGGCACCGCCCCTGGCCTTCTGGAGCGGCCCGAGCCGACTGCGCACCAGGTCCGCCATGGCCTGGCGGTCGCGGGTCAGCACGGGATAGACCAGCAGATCGGCCGCGTGCAGCACCGGATCGTCGAGCGCCATGCGCCGGGCGAGTTCGTGAGCCTCCAGCGCTTCGTCGTACGACTGGACGACACCGCCCGGTCCGTGGTGCGAGCGGCCGATGGCGACCTGCCCGCCACCGGTCGCCGAGTGGGACTGCTGGGCGAAGTGGAGCAGCACCTCCGGCCGACTGCCCGGCGCGACGCAGACCAGACGCCCGTCCTTGGTCGTCAGCAGGATCTCCCGCCCGCTGAACCGGGCCAGCATCGCCGCCTCCACGCCGCGCGGGACCACGTCCGTCTCGGTGTACGCCTCCGGGCCCACGGCCACCGCGACCGCGTGCGCCCGCGAGAGGTGCAGCCCGAACCGGGTGGACCGCTCCGCGAGACGGCCGAGGTCGCTGCGCCCGTAGAGCAGGTCGTCGATGAACTCGCGTCGGGCCGCCTCCTCACGACGCACCGTCAGCCGCTGCGCTCCCTCGAAGCCCTCGGCGAAAGCGTCGACGGACTGTTCCACCGCGTACAGCACCGCGTCCGTCGTGCCCGTGGCCCCCCGGACCGCGCACGGCCAGTGCGCGCGGGTCTGGGCAAGATGGAGGGCGATCAGTTCGCGCAGCCGGAACCCGGATTCCGCGGCTGCCCGGCCCAGTTCGCGTCGCTCCTCCAGCTCCTTGTGCGTCAGCCGTCTCCCCGTCCCGGCCACCTCCTCCAGGACGCGGACGTAGTTTCCCAGCACCTCGATGGGTATGCGCGGCTCCGCCATCGGCCCTTTCCCCTCCCGTGATTCCCGTACGTATATGTAACCCACAACCGTCCATGCCGCGGCCCGGCAAGTCCCTCGCTCCAGGACTGCCGGAATCCGGCAGTGTGTGGGCACCCCTCCGGATGGCACGATCCGTACCGCACCACACGGGGGAACGACCAGGTGACAACGGGGGTGCGGACGGGGGAACGGCCCGGCGACCGGGTCCCGCCAAGGGACCCGGTACCGGGTTCCCCCTCTCCGCCCGCTTCCCGGCCCCTGCGCGCACGGGCGGGCGCCTCGGCTCCCGGACCCGCCCAGGGCGTGTTCCGAAAGTCCCGCCTGGACCCGACAGGAGCAAGGCATGCTGGGTTTCGTGTCCCCCCTACCCCAGCAGCCGCAGCGCCCCCCTCGCCCGCCGGTATCCGGCCACATGGTGGTCTGCGGAGACGACGCACTCGCCCGGCGACTCGCGGTGGAACTGCGTTACGTCTACGGGGAACGCGTCACCCTGATCCTTCCGCCCGGTCCGGACACCGCTCAGCCCGACCTCCCGATGAACCAACGGGCGCGCGCCTCGGCCCTGTTCGGCAGGATGTCGGCGGCGATGAGCCGCAACGGCGCCGGTTCGGCACCCCTGGACGGCGTCGGGTCGAGCGACAGCGACACCAACGCCGGGGTGGAGCCCGTCCTCATCCTGGAAGCGGCGGAACCCTCCGACGACGCCCTGGAGGAGGCGGGCGTCGACCGTGCCGCCGCACTCGCCCTCGTCTACGAGGACGACGAACGCAACATCCGGGCCGCGCTCACCGCCCGACGCCTCAACCCCCGGCTGCGGCTGGTGATCCGGCTCTACAACCGCAAGCTCGGCCTCCACCTGGAGACACTGCTCGACCAGGCTGCGGCCGTCGCCGCACCCGGGCTCGACCCGGCCGCGCTGGACGCGAGCACCACGGTCCTCTCCGACGCCGACACGGTCGCCCCGGCCCTCGCCGCCACCGCGCTGACCGGCAGCAGCAAGGTCGTCCAGGCCGAGGGGCTGCTGCTGCGGGCGGTCGAACGCACCCCGCCCGGCCCCGGGGAGCGCGCCGACCCGGGGCTCTGCACCCTCGCCCTCCTCTCGTCCACCACCGTCGACCCGGCCGGCGCCGAAGGTTCCGACAGCAGCGGCGACGAAGGACCGCGACTGCTGCCCGACGAACGGTCCGTGGCGGCGGCGACCGGACGCGGCACCGTCGTCCTGGAGACCGTCAGGCGGTCGGTCCCGGACCGGCCCGCCGTCCGGATGGGCGGCAGGGGCGCCCCGCTGAGCCAGGTGTTCTCGCGACGGCTGCGCTGGTCGGCGCTGGGGGTCGCGGCAGCGGTCGTCGGCCTGGCCGTGGCCTCGGTACGGACGACCGGCGACAGCGCGGCGCACTCCGTGTATCTGACCCTGCTCGACCTCGTCGCCATGGGAGACCCCGCCGAGGACACTGCCCCCTCCGCGCGCAAGATCATCCAGCTGCTGTCGGGGGTGGCCGGGCTCCTGCTGCTGCCGCTGCTGATCGCGGCGGTGCTGGAGGCGTTCGGGACCCTGCGCACCGCCTCCTCGCTGCGCCGCCCGCCCCGCGGCCTCTCCGGCCACGTGGTCCTGCTCGGCCTGGGCAAGATCGGCACACGGGTCCTCGTACGGCTCCGCGAGCTCGGCATCCCGGTCGTCGTCGTGGAGGAGGACCCGAACGCCCGGGGCATCCCGGTGGCCCGCTCCCTGCACGTACCGACCGTCATCGGCGACGTCACCCAAGAAGGCGTACTGGAAGCGGCGAAGATCGGCCGGGCCCGCGCACTGCTCGCCCTGACCAGCCGCGACACGACCAACCTCGAAGCGACGCTCTACGCCCGGTCGATCAAACCCGACCTGCGGGTGGCGCTCCGGCTCTACGACGACGACTTCGCGACCATCGTCTACCGCACCCTGCGCACCGCCCACCCGCAGGCCACCACCCGCTCCCGGTCGGTGACCCACCTGGCCGCCCCCTCCTTCGCCGTGGCGATGATGGGCCGGCAGATCCTCGGAGCCGTCCCGGTCGAGCGGAAGGTCATGCTGTTCGCCGCACTGGTGGTGGGCGGACATCCGCAGCTGGAGGGCCACACCGTCGCCCAGGCGTTCCGGGCCGGTGCCTGGCGGGTGCTGGCCCTGGACACCACCCCGCTCGGCGACCGGGTACCCGATCTGGCCGCCGCGCCCCCCTACGACACCCGAGGGAGACAGCAGCGCGTCTCCGGGCTGATCTGGGATCTCCCGCCGGGGTACGTACTCAAGGCCGAGGACCGAGTGGTGATCGCCGCGACCCGGCGTGGGCTGGCCGAGCTGCTCCGCCGACAGCGCTCGACGGCCGGACGGCGCTGAACAGTCGCGGAAAACAGAGCCCGAGCCCGGCCGGAAGCCGTCCCGTTTCACGTGAAACATGGGCACACCCGGACGGACGCTCGCTCCCCAGGGCCCCTCACCCGTTCGGCCCAAGAACGCTCCCCGCCGATTTCCCCCTCATGCACTAATGGGCCGTGTTGTCCCATCCGGCACGACCGCAGGAGAAGGAGAGGCGCATGCCTGTCTGCACCACGCGCGACGGAGTCGAGATCTTCTACAAGGACTGGGGGCAGGGGCGGCCCGTGGTCTTCATCCACGGCTGGCCGCTGAACGGCGACGCCTGGCAGGACCAGCTCAAGGCGGTCGCGGACGCCGGCTACCGCGGCATCGCCCACGACCGCCGGGGCCACGGCCGTTCCACCCCGGTGTGGGACGGCTACGACTTCGACACCTTCGCCGACGACCTCGACGACCTGATCACCCAGCTCGACCTGCGGGACGTCACCCTCGTCGCGCACTCCATGGGAGGCGGCGAGCTGGCCCGGTACATCGGCCGGCACGGCACCGGGCGGATCAGGTCCGCCGTCCTGCTCTCGGCGATCCCGCCGCTGATGCTCCAGGGGCCGGACAACCCGGAGGGCGTTCCGCAGAGCGTCTTCGACGACATCAAGAAGGGCATCCTGACGGAACGCTCGCAGTTCTGGAAGGACACCGCGGTCGGTTTCCACTCCGCCAACCGCGAGGGAACCAAAGTCACCCAGGGCAACAAGGACGCCTTCTGGTACATGGCCATGGCCGAGACCATCGAAGGCGGGGTCGCCTGCGTCGACGCCTTCGCCTCCACGGACTTCCACGAGGACCTGAAGAAGTTCGACGTCCCCACCCTCGTCGTGCACGGCGACGACGACCAGGTCGTCCCGATCGACGCCACCGGCCGCAAGACGGCGAAGCTGGTGAAGGACGCCACGCTGAAGGTCTACGAGGGCGGCTCGCACGGCATCGCGCTGGTGCCGGGCGACAAGGAGAAGTTCAACAAGGACCTGCTGGACTTCCTCAAGAGGTGAACCGGGCTCCGGACCGGGAGCGGCCGGAACGGAGGGGCTACGGCTACCGCAGCGTCCCCATCGCCTCCCGGACCTCGTCCAGGGTGCGTTCGGCGATCTCGTTCGCGCGCGCGTTCCCGGCCCGCAGCACGGACCGCACGTACTCCATGTCCCGCGCATACTCGGCGCGTCGGGCCCGGACGGGTGCGAGCCGGGTGTTGACGGCCTCCGTCACGGTCCGCTTGAGCACGGCCGCACCGCCGTCACCGATCTCCTCGGCGACCTCGTACGGGTCGCGGTCCTCGCAGAGCGCGGCGAGCAGCACGAGGTTGGAGACGGCGGGGCGGTTCCCGGGGTCGTAGGAGATGTTCCGGTCGGTGTCGGTCTTCGCACCCTTGATCAGCCGGGCGGTCTCGTCGGCGGTCGCGCCGAGGGCGATGGCGTTGCCGCGGCTCTTGCTCATCTTCCCGCCGTCCGTGCCGAGCAGGAGCGGGGCGGCGGAGAGCAGCGCGTCGGGCTGCGGGAAGACCGGCGCGTACCGCTCGCCGAAGCGGCGGGCGATGGTCCGGGTGAGTTCCAGGTGCGGCAACTGGTCCTGGCCCACCGGGACGAGGTTGCCCTTGCAGAAGAGGATGTCGGCGGCCTGGTGGACGGGGTACGTGTACATCAGGCCGCTCACCGCGGCCTGGCGGGAGTGGGCGATCTCGTCCTTGACCGTGGGGTTGCGGCCCAGTTCGGCCACCGAGACCAGGCTGAGGAAGGGCAGCAGCAACTGGTTCAGGGCGGGCACGGCGCTGTGGTTGAAAATCGTCGAACGCGCCGGGTCGATACCGATGGCGAGGTAGTCGAGGAGCAGGCCCTCCATCGTCCCGGCGAGCCGGTCGACCACGTCCCGGTCGGTCAGCGCCTGGTAGTCGGGGATCAGCACGAAGACCTCCACGCCCAGGTCCTGGAGCCGGACCCGGTTGTGGAGGGTGCCGAAGTAGTGCCCGAGGTGGAGAGGACCGGTCGGCCGGTCCCCGGTCACCACACGGAAGCGACCGGGCCCGGCGGCGATCTCCCGCTCCAGATCGGCGCTGCGCCGGAGCGCGGTGGTCACGGCGGACGCCGGAAGCGGGGAGGCGGCGGACGTGCGGTCGGCCGGGGCGGGGCTCGTGAGCGGCAAAGACGTGGTCATGGGATCTCTCCTCGCGAGGTGTGACTGCGTGGAGGACGGCCCCGCCGGTCGAGCTGATCCATGTCCCTGCCGCACACGCTGTGCGCGCTACGGGCGCCGTACGCGGGAACAGAGAAGGGCCGTCCATGTCGAACGGCCCTGGTTCCGCGCGGAAGGGGTGCCGCTCCTAGGAGGAGCGCCACCAGTTCCGGCACGGTACGGAGGTCATGGGCCGAGTGTAACGCGCACCCTCCGCGCCTCCCGGGGAACACGACCCTGGGCGCCCCGGGAAGGACGCTGCTCTCCCCTTCGCGAAACGGGTGGCGTCCCGCACCCCCGTCACTCCGACACTGGCCGTATGAACAGGACTTCGCAGGCGCGCTCGTTCGACCGCGCCGCCGCCACGTACGCCGCCCACCGCCCCTCCTACCCTCCGGCGCTGCTCGACGCGGTGGAGGAGCTCGGCAGCCGCCCCCTCCTGGGCGCGGCGGTCGCCGACGTCGGAGCCGGTACGGGGCTGGCGACGGCACTCCTGCGGGGCCGGGGCGCGCACGTCGTCGCCGTCGAGCCCGGCGCGGGGATGGCCTCGGAATTCCGCCGTCGGCTGCCCGACGTGCCTTTGGTGCGCGGTGACGGCGACCGGCTGCCGCTGGCCTCCGCCTCGCTCGATCTCCTCACCTACGCGCAGTCCTGGCACTGGACCGATCCGGCGGCCTCCGTCCCGGAGGCACTGCGGGTACTTCGCCCCGGCGGCACTCTCGCGCTCTGGTGGAACGACTCGGACGCCGCCGTCCCTTGGATCGCCGCCCAGGACGCCCGTCTGCGCCGGCTCTTCGGTGCCCCGGACCGCCCTCATGACCCCCGGGCCCGGTTCCGCGGGCTGCCGGCCCGCCCCGGCTTCGTCCACCGGCAGCTGAAGTGGGCCCGGCGGGTCCCCCTCGACACCCATCTGGCCAACCTCGCCAGCTACTCCGACTTCCTCGTCCTCGGCAAGGAGGGCACGGATGCCTTCCTCGCCGAGGAACGAGAGATCCTGACCGCCGCCTTCCCCGACCTGAGCATCGAGGAGCGGTACGTGGTCAGCCTGGCCGTCGCCCGGCGCTGACCCGGCGCGTATGCCCCCGGTACGCCGACGCGTCCCGACGGCCCGCCCCGCCCGCGTACGCACCCGTGCGGTCCCGGCCGCAGGCCCGGACGGCCGTCCCGCCGGGGCTCCGGCCACGTGATGTCCAAAGCGGAATAGCCAGGGAGGGGTCCCCGTTGTAGGGTGGGACCAGTTAGTTCAAGCTTCAACAACATTGAAGCGACACAGCACAGGAGGCGGGCGTCATGCAGTTCGGGATCTTCACCGTCGGGGACGTCACCACCGATCCGACGACCGGCCGGACTCCGTCCGAGAACGAGCGGATCAAGGCGACCCTCGCCATCGCGCAGAAGGCCGAGGAAGTCGGCCTGGACGTCTTCGCGACCGGCGAGCACCACAACCCCCCGTTCGTCCCGTCGTCGCCGACCACGACGCTCGCCTACATCGCCGCCCGCACCGAGAAGCTCATCCTCTCGACCTCCACCACGCTGATCACGACGAACGACCCGGTGAAGATCGCCGAGGACTACGCCACCCTCCAGCACCTCGCGGACGGCCGCGTCGACCTCATGATGGGCCGCGGCAACACCGGCCCGGTCTACCCGTGGTTCGGCAAGGACATCCGCCAGGGCATCCCGCTCGCCATCGAGAACTACGCCCTGCTGCACAAGCTGTGGCGCGAGGACGTCGTGGACTGGGAGGGGAAGTTCCGTACTCCGCTGCAGTCCTTCACCGCCACCCCGCGCCCGCTCGACGGCGTGCCGCCGTTCGTCTGGCACGGCTCGATCCGCTCCCCCGAGATCGCCGAGCAGGCCGCGTACTACGGCGACGGCTTCTTCCACAACAACATCTTCTGGCCGATGTCCCACACCAAGAAGATGGTCGAGCTCTACCGGCAGCGGTACGCCCACTACGGCCACGGCACCCCCGACCAGGCCATCGTCGGACTCGGCGGCCAGGTGTTCATGGCCAAGAACTCCCAGGACGCCGTCAAGCAGTTCCGCCCGTACTTCGACAACGCCCCGGTCTACGGCCACGGCCCGACGCTGGAGGACTTCACCCGCGAGACGCCGCTGACCGTCGGCTCCCCGCAGGAGGTCATCGAGCGCACCCTGTCCTTCCGTGACGCCGTCGGCGACTACCAGCGCCAGCTGTTCCTGATGGACCACGCCGGGCTCCCGCTCAAGACCGTCCTGGAGCAGCTCGACATCCTCGGCGAGGAGGTCGTCCCGGTGCTCCGCAAGGAGTTCGCCGCCCTGCGCCCCGCCGGAGTCCCGGACGCCCCCGTCCACCCGGCCGTCACCGCCGCCCGTACCGCCTCGAAGGAGGTCTGACCGTCATGACGGAGCACGCCGGCCCCATCGGCTTCACCACCGCCCCGCTCCGGATCGTCGCCGTGTCGGCCGGTCTGAGCCAGCCGTCCTCGACCCGGATGCTGGCCGACCGGCTGGCCTCGGCCGCGCGGGAGCAGTTGGAGACGGGACAGGACCGCCAGGTCGAGGTGCGCCTGATCGAGCTGCGGGACCTGGCCGTCGACATCGCGAAGAACCTGATCACCGGGTTCCCCTCGGGCGACCTGCGGGAAGCCGTCGACGCGGTGACCGAGGCGGACGGCCTGATCGCGGTGACCCCCGTGTTCAGCGCCTCGTACAGCGGTCTCTTCAAGTCGTTCTTCGACCTGATCGAGAACACCGCGCTGACCGGAAAGCCGGTCGTGATCGCCGCGACCGGCGGCTCGGCCCGGCACTCGCTGGTCCTGGAACACGCCATGCGCCCGCTCTTCGCCTACCTGCGGGCCGTGACCGTACCGACGTCGGTGTACGCGGCGTCGGAGGACTGGGGCTCGTCCGGCGACGAGTACACCGACGGCCTGCCGTCCCGCATCAGGCGGGCCGGCGGCGAGCTGGCCTCGGCCGTCCTGGGCCGTACCGTCTCCGGCGCCTCCAGGTCGCTGGGCCTGGACGACGGGCTGGACGCGATCGTGCCGTTCGCGCAGCAGCTCGCGGACCTGCGGTTCGACTGATCCGGGCGGCGCTCCCCCGCGGTACCGCGTCGCACGGACACGCGCACGCGGACACCACCCCTGACGTCCTAAATGTCCGGTCTGCTGAGAGTGTGGACCGGACATCGGATCGAGCGGCATCGAGCGGGAGGCAGAACATGGGCAGGATCGTCGTAGGCGTGGACGGCTCGGCGTCGTCGATCAAGGCACTGCACTGGGCGGTGCGCCAGGGCGAGCTGACCGGCGACACCGTCGAAGCCGTCAACAGCTGGGAGTACCCCGCCACCAGCTGGGCCTCGCTGATGCCGGGCATGCCGGAGGACTTCGACCCGCAGGCCCTGGCGACGGTCTCCCTCACGGAGGCCCTGGAAGAAGCCCTCGGCGCGGAGCGCGCGGCGGGGATCAGCAAGATCGTGGTGATCGGCAACCCGGCCCAGAACCTCATCGACCGGGCGCAGGGCGCGAACCTGCTGGTGGTCGGCGCACGGGGGTACAGCGGATTCAAGGCGACCCTGCTGGGCTCGGTCAGCCTCCACGTCACCCAGAACGCCCCTTGCCCGGTGACCGTCGTACGCGACTGAGGGCGACGGGCGCGAGCGGCGATGAGGGCGGCCCCGCGGCGGGGCCGCCCTCATCGCTGCTCGTCGGCCAGGCTCACGAAGGCCGTGCTCACCTCAGGCCGGGCTCACCTCAGGCCGGGCTCATCGAGCCGTGCTCACTGGAGACTCTCGCCGGTCCGGTCGTTCCGACGGCCGATGCGGCGCCGGCCCGCGCTTCCCTCGCCGGTGGGGGGCCCGTCGGTGATCCGGTGGGCGGTCCTGTCGGTGGCACGGTAGATCGTCCCGCCGGTGGTGCGGTCGGTGGTCCTCTCCTCCGGCCAGTCCTCCCGCGCGTAGAAGAAGTAGTACATGGCGAGCCCCACCGGGACGCCGACCACCAGACCGAGGATGGTCGAGCGCAGCACGCTGGTGTCGGTCAGACTCACCAGGAACCCGATCGCGCACGCCGTCAGGGCCCCGTAGGCCACCGCCCGCACCTCGCGCGGGATCACGTACTGGAACCGGGCCAGGGCGAAACAGAGCACGGCGAGCGCGACGCCGGAGGCGAAGCCCAGCGCCACCTGACCGCCCGTGCTCGGGCCGCCGTCACGCCGGATGAACGCGGCGTAGAAGCCGTAGATGACGCCCAGGAGCACAGGCACCGCCCAGGCCATCGCGGTGTGGTGGTGGGCCGGTGTCCGGGCACGCGGTGCCCGGGTCCCCGACCCGGCGGGTGTGGCTGCGTGTGTGGCCATGGCGGAGAGCTCCTTCCGTCGCCCCCTTTTCACTCCAGCGCACACCCGGCCGCGCCACCCGGCAACTCGAATGGACGACGGCCCGGGGCGCGACACCGGCCGCCGGGATTCCCTGAGGAGATGCGGACCTCTCTCGTCGCGACCCTGTCGGCCGTGCTGCTCGTCCTGCTCGCCGTCCTGGTGCCGCTGAGCGCGCTCTCCGCCTGGGTCGACCTGGAGATCGACGACACCGACCGGTACGTGGCCGCCGTCTCCCCGCTCTCCTCGGACCCCGCGGTGCGCGAGACCGTCGCCGACCTCATCACCGACGAAGCGATGAAGCAGATCGACCTGGGCACGCTCCAGGACGCGATGCGGGACTTCCTGCACCAGGGCGTGCTGTCGTTCACCACGACGGACGCGTTCCGTTCGGCGTGGGACGCGGCGAACCGCACCGCCCACGAGTCGATCACGGCCGCGCTCGACGGGGACTCCGGCGAGGCGGTGACCATCGACCTGGCCCCGGTGATCGAGCAGGTGAAGAAGGAGCTGGAGGACAACGGGGTGCCCTTCGCCGACCAGATCCCCGTCGAGCACACCGAACTCACCGTCCTCTCCGGGGACCGCGCCGACCACGTGCGCCAGACCTTCGGCTGGCTGCGGTACGCCAGCGTCTGGCCGGCCGTGGCCACCCTGGTCCTCCTCGTCCTGGTGGTGGGGCTGGCGACCGTCCGGGGCGGCCGGCGGGCCGGCCTCTTCGCCACCGCCGTCGTGGGCGGCGGACTCGTCCTGGGCGCGGTCGTGCTGCGGGTCCTGATCGCCGTGGGCCGCTCCGAAATGCTGGACACCGTGCCGGAGAGCGACCGGGACGGTGCGGCGGCGATCTCCGACGCGCTGACCGCGTCGCTGCGCACCACGGTCTGGTGGCTCTTGGGGGTGGGCGCCCTGCTGCTGGTGGCCGGCGTCGTCGCCCGGTACCTGCTGACGTCGCGCCGTACTCCCTGACGTGGCAGCGGCCCGGCCGGCTCCGGACCGCCCAGCGGCCGGGGCCCGCCCTCCGACGTGCGGCGGGGAACGGGCCGGGCGAGAGTAGGAGCCTGAACGCCGGGGGTGCCTGGGAGGTTGCCGTATGCGTGCCGTCGCCGTCACCGCGTTCCCCGGGGAGGCCGCGCTCGTCGAACTTCCCAAGCCCGATCCGGAACCGGGCGAGGTGCGGGTACGGGTCGAGTACGCGGCCCTCAACCCGTACGACTGGCAGCGCGCCGACGACCCGGTGGCCGCCACCTCCCCCCAGGGCTTCCCGTACGTGCTCGGGCTGGACTTCGCCGGCCGGGTGGAGACGGTCGGCCGCGGCCCCAGCCGTTTCCGGGTGGGTGACCCGGTGTTCGGCCGGGTCACCCACCCGCTGCCCGGCGGGGGCGCCTACGCCGAGTACGTCTCGGTGCACCAGGACTCGCCGATCGCCGTGGTCCCGACCGGGCTGTCGCTCAAGGTCGCCGCCGCGCTGCCGACCGCCGGGACGGCCGCCTGCCAGATCCTGGCCGCCACCGGTGCCGGTGAAGGCGAGTCCCTGCTCATCGTCGGAGCCGCAGGCGGCGTCGGCAGCTACCTCACCCAGCTCGCCGCCGCCCGGGGCGTACACGTGCTCGCCGCCGTGCGCGGCGACGAGCGGCGCAGGATGGCCATCCTCGGTGCCACCCGCACCCTGGACGTCTCCGCCGGACCGGAATCGCTCCCCGCCGCCGTACGGGAGCTGTGCCCACACGGGGTGGACGCCCTCGTCGACCTCGTCTCCGAGACCCCGGAGGCCTTCGCCGCACACGCCGCACTCGTGCGGGAGGGCGGCGTCGTCCTCACCACCCGTGGCGCCTCCGGCGGCGCCGGAAACCGTACGCGGCGCACCGGCCCACCGCCCGTCGACTTCCGGCTCGCACCGTCCGCCCTCCTGCTCGACGCCCTCGCGGCAGCGGTGACCAGCGGGGCGTTCGTCGTCCCCATCGACATCGAACTGCCCTTGGAGAAGGCCCCCGAGGCGCTCGCCCAGAACCGCGCGGGCGGCGCCCGGGGCAAGACGGTCTTCGCCCTGGGGCCCAGCGGCGCCGGACACCACCACCGGTGACCCGCTCGCTCCGGCACCCGCTCCGGCATCCGCGGCTCTGCCCGGTCCGCTCCCACTCGCCCCGTCCGGAAGGAACCCCCGTGCCCGACAACGACATCCTCGCGAACATCGACGAACTCGTCGCCGAGGAACGGTCCCTGCGCGACCGGTCCACCGCCGCCCTCGGCCTGTCCGCGGAGGAGAAGATCAGGTTGCGTACGGTGGAGGTCCAACTCGATCAGTGCTGGGATCTGTTGCGGCAACGCCGCGCCCTCAGCGAGTACGGCGACGATCCCTCGAAGGCCCGGGTACGCCCGGCCGACGAGGTGGAGGGGTACCAGAGCTGAGCCGCACCGGGACCGCACCACCCGCCCCGGAGTAGTGGCTCCCGGCCAGCATGTACGTCAGGAAGGTCGCCGCCCCCGCGATGACCCCGGACGGGATCGCGTACCGCATCACCCG
>NZ_JBSFVR010000211.1:0-12681 GCF_053592415.1 Streptomyces sp. NPDC002690
TCGCGAAGTACAGCGTCTCGTGGCTGAAGCGCTTCATCGACAACGACACCCGGTACGAGCAGTTCCTCTGCCCGATCCCCCCGGCGGTCTACGAGGTGTGCGGGCAGGTGCCCCGGTACTCGGCGATGGTCAGGCTCGCCGAGGGGATCGGGCAGAGGAACTGCTCGTACCGGGTGTCGTTGTCGATGAAGCGCTTCAGCCACGAGACGCTGTACTTCGCGATCGTCGTGTTCGACGAGTTCGGGGTGAAGTGGGTGGCCCCGCGCAGCTCCAGGTACGCCTTGTCGAGCGTGCTGGGCAGCGAGTTGTAGAACGGCTTGGAGTGGGTGAGCACCGGGGCGATGGTGTCGCCGTCCGCGCCGATCACCAGGGTGGGTGTGCGTACCTCGGGCCAGGTGGTGTCGGTGTTCCAGCCGGTGAGCGGGATCGCCGCCTTGAGCGAGGTGCGGCTCTTCGCCGCTTCCAGCGTGCCGCCGCCGCCCATGGAGTGGCCCATCACGCCGAGGCGTGAGGAGTCGATCCGGGTGCGTACCGAGCTGCTCTGCGTGAGGTAGTCCAGCGCGGCAAGGAGCTGTCGCCCCCGGCTGTCGGGCTGGTCCAGGGTGGTGTTGGTGTCGATGGTGAAGACCACGAAGCCCTGGGAGGCGAGGCGCGGGCCGAGCCACGCGATGCTCGACTGGTAGGCGGTGAACCCGGGTGAGATGACGACCGCGCCGAAGGTGCCGTCCGCCGTGGAGGTCGGGTAGTAGATCGTGCCGCCGCCGAAGCCGGTGACGCCGAGCGAGGAGACGGAGGTCTGCGAGGTGGCGTAGGAGCCGCGCAGCGCCTCGATGCTGGAGGTGGTGGGGGCGGGGCCGCGCTCGTAGGGGTTGGTGGCGGCCTGCGCCCCGGCGGGGCTGAACGCGGTGAGCAGGCCGGCGGTGACGGCAGCCGCGGCGAACAGGCCCTTGACGGCCCGGAGTCGGCTCGTGCGGGTCCGGTGGTCCGGAGCGGTGTCGCCGGAGGTGTGGAGCTGCTGCACGGGGGATCCTCTCGGTGGGGGGGCGTACCCCGCCGGACGTCTCCCGGTGGCCGTCGTCCGAGGCTCCGGGGTGCTCCGCGTGGTACCGCCGCGTCGTTCGCTGGCGTTGGCCACTCTGGCGGTGCTCCCCGGCGTCACGCATCGGCGATATCGCCGGTCCCGCCGCGCGCCTCCCTGTCGGGCCGGACGGCCCGCGCACGCGCGAGGGGCGGGTGCGGGACGTCCGTCCCTCACCCGCCCCTGGGCCGTGTCGTCAAAGTGCCGTCTGCCGGGCGACGCCCGGCACGCACGCTCGCCGCGTTGTCGGAATCGTCCTCGTACGCCCAGTACGAGGACGATCCTCCGCCTTACGATCGCACGCACCGGACGCCGCCCCGCCCGGCCTCCGGCCGAACGACGGCACTTCGACGACACGGCCTCGGCGTCGCCTCAGCGGACCGGGTGTCCGGCTTCCCGCAGGGCGCCCTTGACCTCGGAGATCCGCAGATCGCCGAAGTGGAAGACGGACGCGGCGAGGACCGCGTCTGCCCCGGCGTCCACGGCGGGCGCGAAGTCGGCGAGCCGGCCGGCGCCTCCGGAGGCGATGACGGGGACGGTGACGTGGGCACGTACCGCCTTGATCATCTCGGTGTCGTAGCCGTCCTTGGTGCCGTCGGCGTCCATCGAGTTGAGCAGGATCTCGCCCGCGCCCAGCTCGGCGGCCCGGTGCGCCCACTCGACCGCGTCGATGCCGGTGCCCCGGCGGCCACCGTGCGTGGTGACCTCGAAGGTGCCCTCCGGGGTGCGGCGGGCGTCGACGGAGAGCACGAGGACCTGACTGCCGAAGCGTTCGGCGATCTCACGGATCAGCTCCGGGCGGGCGATGGCGGCGGTGTTGACGCCGACCTTGTCCGCACCGGCGCGCAGCAGCTTGTCGACGTCCTCGGGGGTACGGACGCCACCGCCGACGGTGAGCGGGATGAAGACCTGTTCGGCGGTGCGGCGGACCACGTCGTAGGTGGTCTCCCGGTCACCGCTGGAGGCGGTGATGTCCAGGAAGGTCAGCTCGTCGGCGCCCTCGGCGTCGTACAGCTTGGCCATCTCGACGGGGTCGCCCGCGTCGCGCAGGTTCTGGAAGTTGACGCCCTTGACGACCCGGCCCTTGTCGACGTCCAGGCAGGGGATCACGCGTACGGCGAGGCTCATCGCTCGCCTCCGCGGAACGCCTCGACCTCGACCTCGACGACCAGGCTGGGGTCGACGAAACCGGAGACGATGAGCATCGTGGCGACCGGCCGCACGTCGTCGAAGAGTTCCTTGTGGGCGCGGCCCACCTCGTCGACGTCCCGGGCGTGCGTGAGGTACATGCGGGTACGCACGACGTCCTCGCGGCCGAGGCCCACCTGGGCCAAGGCGGCGAAGGCGACCTCGAAGGAGGAGACGGCCTGCTCGTACGGGGAGCCGGCCGAGATCTCGCCCTTGACGACGGAGGTGCAGCCGGCCACCAGGACGAGGCCGCCGGGGAGTTCGACGGCGCGCGCGTAGCCGAACTTCTCCTCCCAGGGTGCCCCGGACTGGATCCGGCGCACGCCGGACGCGGGTGCGGAGTCCGCCGGTGCGGAAGCCGCGGGTACGGAGTCCGTCATGCGGCGACCGCCTTGAGCGCCTCTTCCAGGGTGAACGCCTCGGCGTAGAGCGCCTTGCCGACGATCGCGCCCTCGACGCCTTCGGGCACCAGCAGGGAGATCGCGCGCAGGTCGTCCAGCGAGGAGACGCCGCCGGAGGCGACGACCGGGCGGTCGGTGACGGCGCAGACGTCGCGGAGCAGGCCGAGGTTGGGGCCCTGGAGGGTGCCGTCCTTGGCGATGTCGGTGACGACGTAGCGGGCGCAGCCCTCGGAGTCGAGGCGGGCGAGGGTCTCGTAGAGGTCGCCGCCGTCGCGGGTCCAGCCGCGACCGCGCAGGGTGGTGCCTCGGACGTCGAGGCCGACCGCGATCTTGTCGCCGTACTGAGCGATGACCTTGGCGACCCACTCGGGGGTCTCCAGGGCGGCGGTGCCGAGGTTGACGCGGCGGCAGCCGGTGGCGAGGGCGGCCTCCAGCGAGGCGTCGTCGCGGATGCCGCCGGAGAGCTCGACCTTGATGTCCATGGCGCCGGCGACCTCGGCGATCAACGCGCGGTTGTCACCGGTACCGAAGGCGGCGTCGAGGTCGACCAGGTGCAGCCACTCGGCGCCGGCGGACTGCCAGGCGAGAGCCGCCTCCAGCGGGGAGCCGTAGGAGGTCTCGGAGCCGGACTCGCCGTGCACGAGGCGGACGGCCTGTCCGTCGCGTACGTCGACGGCGGGAAGGAGTTCAAGCTTCGGCATTACAGCGTCTCGATCCAGTTGGTCAGCAGCTCGGCGCCGGCGTCGCCGGACTTCTCGGGGTGGAACTGGGTGGCCCACAGCGCGCCGTTCTCCACGGCCGCCACGAACCGCTCTCCGTGCGTGGCCCAGGTGACCCGGGGGGCGCGGATGTTGGCGTTGGTGACTTCGAGGGTCCAGTCGTGCGCCGCGTAGGAGTGCACGAAGTAGTACCGGGCCTCGGGGTCGAGTCCGGCGAAGAGCCGGCTGTCCTCGGGTGCCTCGACGGTGTTCCAGCCCATGTGCGGGACGACGTCCGCCTTGAGCGGGCCGACGGTGCCGGGCCACTCGTCCAGGCCCTCGGTCTCCACGCCGTGCTCGATGCCCCGCTCGAAGAGGACCTGCATCCCGACGCAGATGCCCATCACCGGACGGCCTCCGGAGAGCCGGCGGCCGATGATCCAGTCGCCGCGGGCGGCCTTGAGGCCGCCCATGCAGGCGGAGAAGGCTCCGACGCCGGGGACGAGGAGTCCCTCGGCGTTCATCGCCTTGTCGTAGTCACGCGTTATCTCGACGTCCGCGCCGACCCGGGCGAGCGCCCGCTCGGCGGACCGGACGTTGCCGAAGCCGTAGTCGAAGACGACTACCTTCTTCTTCTCGCTCATCTGAAGTTCCCGGCCCCTCAGTCCCACAGTCCCTGGATACGCAGTACGCCTGCCGCCAGGCAGAACGCGGCCGCGAGTCCGAGCAGTACGACGACGCCCTTGGGCATGCCCTGCTTGGCGAAGGAGTAGACGCCGCCGGCCAGGAAGAGGCCGACGACGATCAGAATGGTGTTGAGGCCGGTCACAGGGCGCCCTTCGTGGAAGGCAGGATTCCGGCCGCGCGCGGGTCGCGCTCGCTGGCGTAGCGCAGGGCCCGGGCGAGGGCCTTGAACTGGCACTCCACGATGTGGTGGGCGTTGCGGCCGTACGGGACGTGGACGTGCAGGGCGATCTGGGCCTGCGCGACGAAGGACTCCAGGATGTGCCGGGTCATCGTGGTGTCGTACTCGCCGATCATCGGCGCCATCTTCTCCGGCTCGGTGTGCACCAGGTACGGGCGGCCGGAGAGGTCGACGGTGACCTGGGCGAGCGACTCGTCCAGCGGGACGGTGCAGTTGCCGAAGCGGTAGATGCCGACCTTGTCGCCGAGCGCCTGCTTGAAGGCGGCGCCGAGCGCGAGGGCGGTGTCCTCGATGGTGTGGTGCGAGTCGATGTGCAGGTCGCCCTCGGTCTTGACCGTGAGGTCGAAGAGGCCGTGGCGGCCGAGCTGGTCGAGCATGTGGTCGTAGAAGCCGACGCCGGTGGCGACGTCGACCTTCCCGCTGCCGTCGAGGTTGATCTCGACGAGTACGGAGGTTTCCTTGGTGGTGCGCTCCACGCGGCCCACGCGGCTCTCGCCCGTCATGCGGCTCTCGCCCGTCATGCGTCGTGCTCCTTCTTGATTTCGCGAACCGCATCGAGGAACGCGTCGTTCTCTGCCGGGGTCCCCGCGGTGACCCGCAGCCATCCCGGTACGCCGTTGTCCCGGACCAGGACGCCCCGGTCGAGGATCGCCCGCCAGACGGCGTGGCTGTCCTCGAAGTGCCCGAACTGGACGAAGTTGGCGTCGGACTCGGTGACCTCGTAGTCCATGGCCCGGAGTTCGGCGACGATCCGGTCCCGCTCGCTCTTGAGCCGCTCGACGTACCCGAGGAGCGTATCGGTGTGCTCCAGGGCGGCCAGCGCGGTGGCCTGGGTGACGGAGGACAGGTGGTACGGCAGGCGTACCAGCTGGACGGCGTCGACCACGGCGGCGTCGGCGGCGAGGTAGCCGAGGCGCAGCCCGGCGGCGCCGAACGCCTTCGACATGGTGCGCGAAAGCACCAGGTGCGGCCGGCCTTCGATCAGCGGGAGCAGCGAGGCGCGGTGGCTGAACTCGCCGTACGCCTCGTCGACGACGACGAGGGAGGGCCGGGCCGCCTGCGCCGCGTCGTACAGCGCGATGACGGTGTCGGCCTCGACGGCGGTGCCGGTGGGGTTGTTCGGGGAGGTGATGAAGACGACGTTCGGGCGGTGTTCGGCGATGGCCTTCTTCGCCGCCTCCACGTCGATGGTGAAGTCCTCGTTGCGCGGACCGGAGATCCAGCCGGTGCCGGTGCCGCGCGCGATGAGGGCGTGCATCGAGTACGAGGGCTCGAAGCCGATGGCGGTGCGGCCGGGGCCGCCGAACGCCTGCATCAGCTGCTGGAGGACCTCGTTGGAGCCGTTGGCCGCCCAGACCTGCGCGGTGGTGACCTCGTGCCCGGCGGTGCGGCTGAGGTAGCCGGCGAGTCCGGTACGCAGTTCGACGGCGTCCCGGTCCGGGTAGCGGTTGAGGTCGCGGGCGGCCTCGCGGACGCGTTCGGCGATCCGCTCGACGAGCGCCTCGGGCAGCGGGTAGGGGTTCTCGTTGGTGTTCAGCCGGACGGGCACGTCGAGCTGGGGGGCACCGTACGGGGACTGGCCGCGCAGCTCCTCCCGGATGGGGAGGTCGTCGATGCCGACGGGGCCGCCGTTCACCGTGTTGGTGTTGTCGTCGCTCACGCCTGCGGAACCTTCCAGCCGAACCGTGCCTTGAGTGCCGCGCCGTGGGCGGGGAGGTCCTCCGCCTCGGCGAGGGTCACCACGTGGTGGGTGACCTCGGCGAGTGCGTCGCGGGTGTAGTCGACGATGTGGATGCCGCGCAGGAAGGACTGCACGGAGAGCCCCGAGGAGTGGCAGGCGCAACCACCGGTGGGCAGTACGTGGTTGGAGCCGGCGCAGTAGTCGCCGAGGGAGACCGGCGACCAGGGGCCGACGAAGATCGCCCCGGCGTTGCGTACGCGGTCGGCGACGGCGGCGGCGTCGGCGGTCTGGATCTCCAGGTGCTCGGCGCCGTAGGCGTCGACCACCTTCAGCCCGTCCGCGAGGTCGCGGACGAGGACGATCGCGGACTGCCGGCCGGCGAGCGCGGGCGCGATGCGGTCGGTGACGTGCTTGGAGGCGGCGACCTGGGGTGCGAGTTCGGCCTCGGTGGCGGCGGCGAGTTCCTCGGAGTCGGTGACGAGGACGGCGGCGGCCATCGGGTCGTGCTCGGCCTGGCTGATCAGGTCGGCGGCGACGTGCACCGGGTCGGCGGTGGAGTCCGCGAGGATCGCGATCTCGGTGGGGCCTGCCTCGGCGTCGATGCCGATGCGTCCCTTGAGGAGGCGCTTGGCGGCGGCGACGTAGATGTTGCCGGGGCCCGTGACGAGGTTCACCGGGCGGCAGCCGTCCTCGCCCTCGGTGCCGTAGGCGAAAAGGGCGATGGCCTGGGCGCCGCCGGCGGCGTACACCTCGTCCACGCCGAGCAGGGCGCAGGCGGCCAGGATGGTGGGGTGCGGCAGGCCGCCGAACTCCTTCTGCGGCGGGGAGGACACGGCGATGCCCTCGACGCCGGCCTCCTGCGCCGGGACGACGTTCATGACGACGGAGGACGGGTAGACCGAGCGTCCGCCGGGGACGTAGAGCCCGACGCGCTCGACGGGCACCCACTTCTCGGTGACCGTGCCGCCGGGCACGACCTGGGTGGTGTGGGTGGTGCGGCGCTGCTCGCGGTGGACGAGGCGGGCGCGGCGGATCGACTCCTCCAGCGCGGCGCGCACGGCGGGGTCGAGCTCCGCCAGCGCGTCGGCGAGGGCCGCGACCGGGACCCGGAGCGATTCGGGCCGTACGCCGTCGAATTTCTCTCCCCACTCGATCACCGCTGCCGAGCCACGATGGCGTACGTCCTCGCAGATGGGCCGCACCGTCTCCAGGGCGGCTTCCACGTCGAACTCGGCACGGGGCAGCAGGTCGCGCAAGGGGGCGCCCTCGGGGAGGACGTCGCCGCGCAGATCGATTCGAGAGATCACACCCCCAATTCTCTCAGACCGCCCGAGCCGTCCGGTCGGCCGTATCAGTGGCTGATACATATCTCCGTCACCCTGTGTGCCGTTTTCCGTTCATACGGTCACACAGGGGGAAGAACGGCAGTAGGTCGTGTCCGGTCCACGCGCCGGATCGGCGGGCGCGCCCGCCCGACGGGGCGGCCGGACACGGCCCAGGGTGTGTGCACAGGGAGGTCGGGAGTGACGGAGCCGCACGAGAGCGACATCCCGGAAGGGCTCAGCGCCGCGGAGCTGGGCATGTGGCAGTCCTTCCGGAACGGGACCACCTTCGATCTGCGCACCCACGACCCCGAACGCGACGATCCGTTCGGCCCGCACATGTGGGGGCCCGGGCGGAGCGTCGGCGCCCGGGTCGTGGCGAGGCTGCTGCTGAGCGGTCCCCCGGCCAGGCCGGGGCGGGTGGCGGCGCTGAAGCTCAGGGGCGTACGCGTCACGGGCAAGCTGGATCTGGCCGGTGGCCGGGTCTCGCCGTACGTCGAGCTGACCGGCTGCCGGTTCGAGCAGGAGGTGGTCTTCCCCGAGTGCCACTTCACGACGCTGCGGATGGTCGGCTGCGCGATGCCACGGCTGGAGGCGGCCCGGCTGCACACCGAGGGCGATCTCCATCTGCCGCGCTGCCGGGTCGACCGGGGCGTGCGGCTGACGGACGCCCAGATCGGTACGGACCTGCTGATCAACCAGATCAGCGTCGGCTGCGACCGGCGTGGCCGGGCCATCGCCGCCGACGGGCTGAGCGTGGCGCAGGACCTCCAGGCGGAGATGATCGAGACGTACGGCGAAGTCAGCCTGCGCGGGGCGACGGTGGGCGGTTCGCTGAGCCTGCGCGGCAGCCGACTGCGGGCGGCGGACGGTCGCAAGGCCCTGAACGCACCGCAGTTGAGGGTGGAGCGGACGCTTTACCTGACCGAGGCGTGGGTGAGCACCGAGACGGGGAACCAGGGCACCACTCCCCCGTACGGCATCGTGCACGGCCCGACCTCGGACCTGACGCCCGCCCGCGGTTCGCGCTCGCAGATCTTCGAGTGCCGGGGCGGGGTCCGGCTCGACGACGGGCGGTTCGGGGACGTGCTGGACCTGCACCTGGCGCGGTTCGTGCTGGAGCCGCAGGAGGAGCTGTCGCTGCGCCGGATCGTGGTGCCCGAGCTGCGGTTCAGCCTGGAGCGCCCCGAGGAGGGCCGGGTCGTGCTGAACGGCGCCCGGGTGGTCACCCTGATCGACCTGTCGAGCAGCTGGCCGGGACCGGGCGGCCTGGCGATGGGCGGGTTCGTCTACGAGAACCTCGTCCCGTACGGCCACTTCCCGCTCTCCCGCAGGCTGGAGTGGGTGCTCGCCGCCACCCCTGAGTACGTCCCCGAACCGTACGAGCGGCTGGCGACCGTACTGCGCAACTGCGGCGAGGACGCGGACGCCCGGGAGGTGCTGCTCGCCAAGCAGCGCAGGCGCCGGGAGACGCTGCCGATCGCCGGGAAGCTGTGGGGGTTCCTCCAGGACTGGACGGTGGCGTACGGCTACCGGCCCGGGCGGGCGGCGGTGTGGATGGCCGTGCTCTGGGCGGCGAGCACCCTGGCCTTCTCCCAGCACCAGCCGGAGTCGATCAAGGGCGACGAGCACCCGGAGTGGAATCCGGCGCTCTACGCGCTCGATCTGCTGATCCCGGTGATCGGTCTCGGCCAGGACGGCTACTGGCGCATGACGGGCGGCTGGCAGTGGGGGGCCGCCGGACTGGTGCTGGTGGGGTGGGTTCTGGCCACCACGGTGGCAGCCGGGGCCTCCCGGCTGCTGAGCCGGGGGTGACGGCGAGAAGGCGGAAGCGGGGGTGAGGGCGCGCCTCGGCCCCGCCCCCGGCCCGGAAGCCGAAGGCGGGGCCGAAGCGCGACGGAGCAGGCGGGCGGCCCGTTCCAGCCCCCACAGAAGGTCTAATTTCAGCCAACCACACGCACGCCCTTTGCCTGTTCTTGACCTTTCCGGGGGCAATCTCGCCGGATCCCCCCGCGTCGGCACGAAAGCTTCACACCAGACCCCTGGCGCCGCTCCCACCAGCGTCTTTCAATGGTCCGCACCATGCCCTCGCTTCGCGCTCTGCTCAGTACCGCGCGCAGGGTCCGGCACAGCCCCCGGCTGTCCGCCGGACTTCCCCCGGCCGACGCGGTCATGCTCGACGCCCCCGACAGCCTGCTCTCCCCCGCACTGGTGGCCGCCGCCGAAGGCGCGTACGGGCCGGCCGCCAAGCTCCTCGCCACCACTCGCGACGCCGCCGACTGGGAACTGCGCGACCGCTACCTCGGCCGGCTGGTCGCCTTCGCCCGCGGCCGGGACGGCTGGCTGGACGACTGGCTGTCCGCTTCCCCCGGCGACCCGGACGCGCTGCTCGTCCGGGCCGGGCTCGCGGCGCACCGGGCGTGGGAGTCGCCCGCCACGGCGGAGCGGCTGCGCGAGATCGCCCCGCTGATCGACGCTGCCGCGGAGGCCGAGCCGCGCGACCCGGTCCCCTGGCACCTCGCCCTGGACCAGGCGCGGGGCACCCGTGCCCCGCACACGGTGTTCGAGTCGGTCTGGGAGGAGGCGGTCCGGCGCTCCCCGCACCACTACGGCTGCCACGTGGCGGCACTGCACTACCTCTCCGCCACCCGGCGCGGTTCGCACCGCGCGTGCTTCGACTTCGCCGAGCGGGCCGCCGAGGACGCCGCCCCGGACTCCCTGGTGCAGGGGCTGCCGGTGCGCGCCGCCGCCGCGCTGCTCCTCGACCCGCGGGCCGTCGGCTGGACCGCCCCCGTGCCGGAGCGGCGGATCGACGACGCCGCCGACCTGGCGATCGGCCTCGGTGCCGCGTACGCCGCCGGGGACCCCTGGCCCGCCGAGATCCGCAACCTGCTCGCGTACGTCCTGGTGGTGCGGGGCCGCTGGAGCGAGGCGCTGGAGCAGTTCCGGCTGATCGGGCCGCACGCCCAGTCGTTCCCGTGGTCCCAGTCGTTCCCGTGGTCCCAGTCGTTCCCGTGGTCCCGGTCGTCCCCCTGGTCCCGGTCGTCCCCGTGGTCCCGGTCCGTCCCGAGGTCCCGGTCCCTCCCGGCGTCCCGGTCCCTCCCCTGGTACCGGTCCGCCCCGTGGTCGCCGGTGGCCGAGGACGCGCTGGCCCGGTTCCTGGACACCAGGGACGTGGCGCGGCTCCAGGTGGCCTCGGCGACCCCGCTGTGGAACCGGGCCGCCCACGGCCGGCCCCTCGGCCATTACGCTTGAGCGTTGTGACCACAGCGCACCTGCCCCTCTTCCCGCTCAACGCGGTTCTGTTCCCCGGCCTCGTGCTGCCGTTGAACGTCTTCGAGGAGCGATATCGCGCCATGATGCGCGAGCTGCTGAAGACCGACGAGGACGAGCCCCGCCGCTTCGTGGTGGTGGCCGTCCGGGACGGCCGGGAGACCGCGACGACCGGCACCGGGATGCCTCAGAGCGCGGCGGTCCCGACCGACCTCGCGCCCGCCGACGGCTTCGGATCAGACCCGATCCAGTCCTTCCACCGTGTCGGCTGCGTGGCGGACGCGGCCAAGATCCGTGAGCGCGCCGACGGCACCTTCGAGGTGCTGGCCACCGGCACCACCCGGGTCCGGCTGCTCTCGGTGGACGCGAGCGGCCCGTATCTGACCGCCGAGGTGGAGCATCTCGCCGAGGACGAGGAGGCCGGTGAGGCCCGGACCCTCGCCGAGGGGGTGATGCGGGCCTTCCGCACGTACCAGAAGCGGCTGGCCGGGGCGAGCGAGCGGTCGCTGACCACGGGCGGCGACCTGCCGGACGAACCGTCCGTCGTCTCCTACCTGGTGGCCGCCGCGACCGTACTGGACGTGGGCACGAAGCAGCGGCTGCTGCAGGCCCCCGACACCGCGACCCGGCTGCGGGAGGAACTCGCCCTGCTCCGCAAGGAGACGGCGGTCATCCGCCATCTCCCGTCGCTGCCGGCCGTGGACCTCACCCGTGGCCCCACGCACCTGAACTGAACCGATCCCGATCCCGCCCCCACCCGAACAAGCCGGAGACCTTCCGCCCGTGGCGAAGAAGACGAAGAAACAGCAGGGCGGTACCCCGGCCACGGTCGCGCTGACCGCGGCCGGGGCCGCCTTCACGGTCCACTCCTACGAGCACGACCCGGCGGCGCCCAGTTACGGCGAGGAGGCGGCCGAGGCCCTGGGCGTCTCCCCCGACCGGGTCTTCAAGACCCTGGTCGCCGACGTGGACGGCGAACTGACGGTGGCGGTGGTCCCGGTCGCGGGTTCGCTGGACCTGAAGGCGCTCGCCTCGGCGGTGGGCGGCAAGCGGGCCGCCATGGCCGATCCGGCGGCGGCCGAGCGCACCACGGGGTACGTACGCGGCGGGATCTCCCCGCTGGGCCAGCGCAAGCGGCTGCGTACGGTCGTCGACGAAACGGCCGGGTCGCACCCGACCATCTGCGTCTCGGCCGGCCGCCGGGGCCTGGAGGTCGAGCTCGCGGCGGCGGACCTGGCGCGGCTCACCGGCGCGGTGTTCGCCCCGATCGGGCGCGCGTAGCGAAGGACGGGCCACGGCCTCCGGGTACGGCCCGGGGGCCTGGCGCCCCACCGGCCCGGAACCCGGAACCCCGCGGCACCCTCAGGCGGGCGGCACCGGTCCGGCGGGACCCTCCGGGTCGCTCTTCGCCCGGGCCCGCGTGGCGGGCGCGTCGGCGGTACCGGGCGAGCCATCCGTAGCGGGAACACCGGGTGCCCCCGGGGTGCCGTGCACCGGCTGCCCGGCCGTGCCGTACGCCGCCTCGGCGCCGTGCGTCGCCCAGGCGGCGTGCTCCCACTGCGCGTCGGGGTCGGGGTCCGGGGGTGTGAAGACCGCCGTGAGAATCAGGTGCACGACCATCGCGGCCACCGGCCAGGCGAGCAGCGCGCCCTTCGCGTTCAGTTCCAGCGGCGCGTCGAAGGCCACCCCTTGACCGGCCGCCTTGGCGTGGGCGACGACGTCCGAGGTCGGGCCGAGGGCGGCACCCAGCCACCAGGCGAGAAGCCCGCCCAGCAGTCCGCCGAGCGCGAGGGCCACCACCGTCGGGATGCCGCCGGACCGCCGGAGCAGGTAGACCACGACGGCCGAGACGATACCGAAGCCGGCGCCGAGCAGGGCGAACGTGCCGTCCGCTCCGATCGCCTCCTCGCCCTCGCTGTCCTTGAGGTAGACGGCGGTCTCGTCCGAGATCAGCGGGATGCGCGGGGAGAGCCAGAGCCAGAGCAGGCCGAGGGCGACACCCGCGACGGCCAGCACCACGGTGACGGCCGCGGCCCGGACGACCTCGGTCCGCGCCCCGGCGCGGGCGGGCGGCGGCGGCGACTGACCGGGGGCGAGGTGCGAACCCGCCGGAGG
>NZ_JBSFVR010000212.1:0-12668 GCF_053592415.1 Streptomyces sp. NPDC002690
GCGGTAGCCGCGCAGCTTCACCTGTCCGTCCGCGCGGGCGACGTAGGCGATGTGCCCGTCACCGGTCCAGCGAACGAGGTCACCGGTGCGGTACACCGCCGACCTGTCCGACCCGGAGCAGGTGGACGCGCTGGCGGTCGACACGGTGGACGTCGTCGTCAACAACGCCGGTCTCCAGCACGTCGCGCCGGTGCACGAGTTCCCGCCGGACCGGTTCGCGCTGATCCAGCGGGTCATGCTGGAGGCCCCGTTCCGCATCCTGCGCCGTGCCCTGCCGGGGATGTACGAGCGCGGCTGGGGCCGGGTCGTCAACATCTCCTCGGTGCACGGTCTGCGGGCCAGCCCCTTCAAGTCCGCGTACGTCGCCGCCAAGCACGGCCTGGAGGGACTGAGCAAGGTCGTCGCGTTGGAGGGCGCCCCGCACGGGGTGACGAGCAACTGCGTGAACCCCGGGTACGTACGCACCCCGTTGGTCGAGGGCCAGATCGCCGACCAGGCCCGCGCGCACGGCATCGGGCCCGAGGAGGTGCTGGAGCGGGTGCTGCTGGAGCGCAGTGCCGTCAAGCGCCTGATCGAACCGGAGGAGGTCGGTGCGGTCGTGCTCTGGCTGTGCGGTCCGTACGCGGGGTCGATGAGCGGGGCGTCGCTGCCGATGGACGGGGCGTGGACGGCCCGTTGAGGGCGTCACGGCCTTCCGGGCGCGTGCGCGAGCCTCGCCGCACGCGATCGGCCGCCGTTGAAAGGCCAGTTCACGAGGGGTGACGCGGACGGTCCGGGCTGGCAGGGTGTGCGCATCACAGGACGCGCGTCCGTCCGGCGCGGTCCGCCCCTCCCGCTCCGCCGCCCGCGTCCGACCGGCGTGGCCGGCTCCTCCGCTCCGCGGGCCCACCGGCCCGGCGGCGGCCCGGTGGCCGGCGGGAGGGACGGGGGAACAGCAGGGAGACCGAGATGGACACCAGCACGGCAGCAGGGAGCACGCCCAGACCCGGAGTCGGCGCCTCCGCTCCCTCGCACCCGGGCGCCGCCCCGGTGGCGCCGCCCGAATCCTCCGCCGCCCCTCATCTGCGCCGGTTGCTGGAGATGCTGGCCGACGACGCCCCCGCCGAGACGCTGGGCGCGGTCACCGGGGAGGCCCGCCGGGCGGGCGTCGGCGGCGCCGACCTCGCCGAGACGGAGCGGGCGGTGGCCACGGCCCTGCGGGTGCGCGGGTCGCTGCGCGCGCACCGTCGCCGGGAGCTGGAACTGACCGCCCTCTTCGACACAGCGGGCGACCTCGCGGCCTCCCGCGAACTCGACGAGGTGCTGAAGGCCATCGTCCGGCGGGCCAGGATGCTGCTCGGCACGGACACGGCCTATCTGACCCTGCCGGACGAGGAGGCCGGGGACACCTACATGCGGGTCACGGACGGTTCGGTGTCACCGGTCTTCCAGAACCTCCGGCTCGAACTCGGCGAAGGGCTCGGCGGTCTCGTCGCGCAGACCACCCGTCCGTACGCGACCCCGGACTACCGCACCGACGACCGGTTCCGGCACACCCGCAACATCAACGCGGGTGTGTTCGAGGAGGGTCTCGTCGCCATTCTCGGCGTCCCGCTGCTGCTCGGCTCGGTGCACGGCGAGGACCGCAAGGTGATCGGGGTGCTGTTCGCCGCCGACCGCTCGCCCCGCGCGTTCGGCCCCGACGAGGTGGCGCTGCTCTCGTCGCTGGCCGCGCATGCCGCGATCGCCATCGACACGGCCCGGGCCCTGCACGACACCCGGGCCGCGCTCGCCGAACTCGCCGAGGTGAACGCGCTGGTGCGAGCCCACTCGGCGGCCGTGCAGCGCGCCGAGGAGGCGCACGACCGGCTCACCGACCTGGTGCTGCGCGGCGGCGACGTCCGGGACGTGGCGGCGGCCGTGGCGGGGCTGCTCGACGGTGCGCTCACCGTCCACGATCCCGCGGGACGGCCGCTCGCCGCGGTCCGGCACGACGGCGGCCCCTTCGCCGCCGACTCGATGGACGCGCTCTGGCTGGTCGCCGCCGCCGAGGAGTCGCGCGCGGCGGCCCGGGCGGTGGACCGGGCGGGGCGGTGGATCTGCGCGGTCCTGGCGGGACAGGAGCTGCTCGCCATCATGGTGCTGCACCGGCGGGTCGCGCTGGAGGACTCCGACCGCCGGATGTTCGAACGCGCCGGGGTCGTCACCGGCCTGCTCATGCTGCTGCGGCGCACGGTCGCGGAGACCGAGAACCGGGTGCGGGGTGAGCTCGTCACCGACCTGCTGACGGACGCGGGCCGTAATCCGGCGCTGCTGGCCGAGCGGGGCCGCAGGCTGGGCGTGGACCTCGACCGGCCGCGTCTGGTACTCGTCGCCGACACGGTGCCGGAAGCGAGGGACCGGCTGGGTTCGGCCGTCGTGCGCCATCTGTTCGGCTCGCCCGGCGGCAGCGCGAGCGCCGAACACGCCGGTGCGGTCGTGCTGTTGGTGACCACCGACGGACAACGCACCCCGGAGCGGGCGGCGCGCGCGGCCGCCGCCCAGCTCGGCCATCTCACCGGGGCCCCGGTCACCGTCGCCGCCGCGGGTCCGGTCACGGGCCCGGCGGCCCTCGCGGCCGCGCACGCGGAGGCGGTGCGCTGTCTGCGCGCCCTGCATGTCCTGGGCCGGCAGGGCGAGGGCGCCTCCGCGCACCAACTCGGCTTCCTCGGCGTACTGCTGGGGGACGCCAGAGACGTCGGCGGATTCGTCCGCGCCACGCTCGGCCCCCTCCTCGACTACGACGCCAGGCGCGGCACCGAGCTGGTCCGCACACTCGCCGCCTACTTCGAGGCGGGCACCAGCCTGACCCGCGCCAAGGAAGCGCTGCACGTGCACGTCAACACCGTCGTGCAGCGCCTCGACCGCATCGAGGCGCTCCTCGGCCCGGACTGGAACCAGCCGGACCGCGCGCTGGAACTTCAACTCGCTCTGCGCTTGTCCCGGTTGAGTCCCTGAGCCGCAGCGTCGCACCGGTCACCGGGCGGGGGTCCGGAAACCAGGCCCGGGGAGCGCCGGATGTCCCACGTCAGGCGGGGCCATCGGCGCGCATCGCCCGTGCCAGGGCGACGAACGGACGTCCGCCACCGTCGGCGAGGGCGGTGCGGGCGCGGTCGGGGGTGGTGTCGGCCAGGAGCGAGACCAGGGCCGTCGCGGTCTCTCCGTCGCAGGCGTCGAGGCGGGACTCGGCCCGTTCCGCTGTGACGTCGCAGGCCGTCACCAGAGTGCGTACGGCGCGGGCCCGCAGCTTCGCGTTGCGTGCCGAGGCGGCGACCATCAGATTGGACCAAGTGCGGCCGGTGCGGACCATGAGGGCGGTGGAGAAGGCGTTGAGCGCGAGTTTCTGCGCCGTTCCGGCTTTCATCCGGGTGGAGCCGGTGACCACCTCGGGACCCGTGTCGAGGACCACGTGCAGATCGGCGTGGGCAGCGGCCGGGGCCTCCGCGTCGCCGGAGAGGAGCGCGGTGACCGCACCGACGGTGCGCGCGGCCCGCAGGGCCTGGATGACGTACGGGGTACGGCCGCTGGCGGTCACTCCGATCACCAGGTCCCGGGCGACCGGGTCGTCCGGGGTGCCGGAGGGGCCAGTGTCCTCGGCGTCCTCGACGGCCGTGGAGCCCGCCACCGGACCCCCTGCGAGGTGGGCGACGACGGTTTCGGGTCCCACGCCGTAGGTCGGGCCGAGTTCGAGGGCGTCGTTGAGGGCGATCCTCCCGCCCGCACCGGCACCGTAGTAGTGGACACGGCCTCCGCCGGCGAGGACATGTTCGGCGAGTTCGACCAGGCGGGCGAGGTCGGGCAGCGCGGCGCGGACGGCCGCGGGAGCGGTGGCGTCCTCGCGGTTGATGAGTGCGAGGAGTTCGGGGGTGCGGAGCCGGTCCAGTTCGAACGTCGCGGGGTTACGGCGCTCGGTGGGAGGCAGTACGGGGGTGGAGGAGATGTGGCCGGGCATGGGTGTCTGCGTCCTCGGTGGGGATCGGGAGGTACGGGGTCAGGCGCGCGGTCTGCGCAGGGTGTGCCGCGCCACCGCGTCGTGGGCGCGGCGCAGGTTCTCGACGGTGCGTTCGTGTTCGCGCTGGGCGAGGGCCACGTACAAGCAGTCCACGACGGTGAGCTGCGCGGTGCGCGACGCGGTGCCGCCGCTGCGGACGGTGGTCTCGCGGGCCGCGGTGAGCAGGACGACGTCGGCGCGGGCCGCGGCCGGTGAGCGCGGGTTGGACGTGACCGCGGCGGTGACGGCTCCGCCGGCGCGGGCCTGGTCCAGCACTCCGGTGATCTCGCGGGGGCGGCCCGAATGGCTGATCGCGATCAGGACGTCGCCCTCGCGCAGCAGGGCCGCGTCGGTCAGCGCGGCGTGGACGTCGCTGCGCGCCACCGCGCCGTGGCCGAGGCGCAGGAGCTTGTCGGCCGCGTCCTGGGCGGCGAGCGCGCTGGAGCCGACGCCGACGACCAGCGTACGGAGGGCGGCGCCGACGGCGTCCGCGAGGGTGGCGAGCGCGTCGAGGTCGAGGTGGGCGGCGGTCTCCTCGGCCGCGCGGGCGTTGGCGTAACCGGTCTTGCGGACCACTTGTTCGAGCGAGTCGTCGGGGCCGATGTCGGCGAGCAGGTCGAGGCCGGCGCGGGTGTCGTCGCGGGTGCTCGCCCGCAGCCGTTCGGCCTCCGCCGCCAGACCGAGGCGAAGCTGGGCGTAGCCCCGCAGATCGAGGCTGCGGCAGAAGCGGTGCACGGTGGCGACGGAGGTACCGGCGTCGCGGGCCAGGTCGCTGATGGTCCGTTCGGCGGCGGCGGCCGGGTCGGTGAGGATGTGGTCGGCGAGGGACCGTTCGGCGCGGGGGATCTGCTCGCGGCGGGATCGGATGAGGTCCAGCAGGTCATCGGGCATGTGCGGCTCCGTGCGCGGTGCGGATGGCGTCGAAGTGGTCCGGGGTGAGGCCCTCGGCGGGGAAGAGGCAGTACCGGCCGTCGCCCGAGGTCAGTGCGTGGCGCAGCGCTTCGGTGAAGTCGGCGAGGGTCAGCCGGTGGCCCCAGTCGGCTGGAGCGCCGGTGGCCCGGCGGGCGTCGGTCGTGGTCTGCACCATGGGGATCACGGGTGTGGTGGACGGCAGGGCGCGCGCCACGGCGCCGACCCAGGCAGGCTCCCGGTGAGTGATCGCGTGGTAGGTCATCGGGAGCAGTCCGTCGAAGATCTCCGCGAACGCGGCGGCGTCCTGGCCCACCAGCCTCCGGCGGCTCTCCGCGTCCTCGGTCGGTACGAGGAACGCGCCGAGCCACAGCCCGGGGCGCGTCGCGCGTACGGCGTCACGCAGTCGGCGGGCCACGCCGGTCACGGTGTCGGACCGGAAGCCGGTCCAGGCGTCGGCGTGGTCGCGCGCGATGCGGCGGGCCGCGGCCGAGCCTGTGTCGCCGTGCAGTCCAACACCGCTGCGGGCGGTGAACGCGGCGAGGGTCGCGGTGTCGTAGGAGGACGAGCGGGGGCGGGCGCCGGGGCGCAGCTCCCGCTCCCAGTGCAGGGGCCATCGCAGGAAGTCGAGGACGAGTCCGTCGGCCTCGGTCACCGCGGCCAGTCCGGCGACGCGGCGCACCAACCTCTCGTTGTGGTCGGGGTCGTTGGGCCGCACGCCGGTGTACCACTCCATCCTCTGCCAGTCGCGCCCGTCGTCGCCGACCACGGCCGGGCCCTCCGGCCCCCGGAAGCAGGCGACGCTCGCGAGCAGCCGCAGGCCGTGGCGGCGGGTCTCGGCGGCGAGAGCGGGGGTGGCCGCCTCGCTCTTGGTGACGACCGTGTCGAGCCCGGCAGCCGCGGCGGCGGCGAGCAGGCCGCGCGCTCCCGGTGAGGCCGGGTCGGCGACGGTGGAGGGGAAGACGTAGCAGGAGCGCACGGAACGGGACTGTAATCGAGCGCTGCTCCGGGACGCGGCCCCGGTTCGTAAAATATTTACGAACAGATCGCACGCATCATGGGCCTTCACGGGAAGCGAATCACACTCCAGGACACATATTCGCAGGTCAGCGCATTGCAACACTCCCGCAATGTCGAAAATTATTTTCCGATCGCGCGTTGACATCAAAGGAGGGCGGTCGCCACCATGAGCGCCGTATTCGAGTCACGTCCGCCGACGAGTCGGCCGCTTTCGACCGGAGTTCCCCCATGCCTTCTGCTCTTCGCCCGTTGCCGCGCCGCATGTTCGGTCTGGCCGCGCTGGCCACCGCCGTGGCCCTGTCCGCCTCGGCCTGCGGCCGGGAGACCTCCGGCTCCTCGTCCGTCGGGGCCGCCCCGGCGGCCTCCGCCCCGCTGGCGACGTCGGTGCCCAAGGGCACGGTGCTGCGTATCGCGGACCAGAACCGGCTGCTGGAATCGATCCTGCACGCGGCGGGTCAGGACCAGGACTTCCCGTACGAGGTCGAGTACGAGGCTTTCCAGGGCGGTCCGGCCGTCCTGGAAGCGTTCCGGGCCGGGGAGGCGGACGCGGGATTCGTCTCGGACGCGCCCGTCGTCTTCGCCCAGGCCCACGACCAGGACGTGAAGATCACCGGCGTGGTGCAGAACAGTCCCGATGCCACGCATCTGTGGACAGCGCCCGAGAGCGATGTGCGCGAACTCGCCGGCCTCAAGGGCAAGAAGATCGCCTACACCGAGGGCACGACCTTCCAGGCCGCCGTTCTCAACGCACTCGGGAAAGCTGGGCTGTCCGCCGACGACGTCACCCTGGTCAAGCTCTCCGACCCCTCGCAGATACCCGCCGCCCTCGCCTCCGGTCAGGTCGACGCCGGCACCCTGACCGAACCGCTGGTCACCAAGTACGCCACCGCCTACGAGAAGAGGGGCGCACACGAGGTAGCGGGCGACACGGGTCTCACCAGCGGTCTGCAGTTCGTCATCGCCCCCGGTGACGCGCTCGCGGACCGGGCCACGTCCGCCGCCCTCGCCGATCTCTCCACGCGCTTCACCAAGGCCGAACTCTGGCTCGCCGCACACGAGGAGGCGTGGGTCGAGGAGTACTACGTCAAGGTCCAGAAGGTCGACAGGGCCACCGGGCAGGCGGTCGTCGCCAACAACGGAACCCCGTCGATCCCCACCTACGCGAAGGCCGCCGCCGCACTTCAGGACGTCGCCGACGTACTGGCCGCGGGCGGCGCCATCGACAAGCTCGACGTGTCGAAGTCCTTCGACAACCGCTTCGACGCGGTGCAGCAGGGCGCGGCGAAGTGAGCGGCACACCACGGGTGGACACGCCAGGGGTGGACACGCCACGGACGGACACATCCCGGACAGGCGCACCACGGCCCGGCGCCCCGACGGCGCGGGAAGCGCCGACGGGGAAAGGCGCCGCGACGCCCCGGGGGCGCCGCGCCGTTCGCGCACCCGGGCGCCTCGGGGCGCGGGTGCCCTTCGCCCGGGCGCTCGGTCCGCTCCTGCTGCTCGCCGCCTGGCAGTTCGCCGCCGCCACCGGCACGCTCGACCCGCAGACGCTCGCCTCGCCGGGCACGGTCGCCTCGACCGCGTGGGAACTGGCGGGTGACGGGCAGTTGGGGCACAACCTGCTCGCCTCACTGCAGCGTGCCGCCGTCGGGCTCCTTCTCGGTCTGGTCTGCGCCGTCGTCCTCGCCCTGTTCGCCGGGCTCTCCCGGCTCGGCGAGGCGGTGATCGACGGCACGGCCCAACTGCTGCGCGCCCTGCCGATCCTGGCACTCGTCCCGCTGGCGATCCTCTGGTTCGGCATCGGCGAGGAAGTGAAGATCATACTGGTGGCGCTCGGCACCTTCTTCCCGATCTACGTCAACACGCACGCCGCGCTGACCGGCCTCGACCTGAAGTGGGCCGAGCTCTCCCAGGTGCTGGGCCTCTCCCGGCGGCTGTTCCTGCTGCGGGTCGTGCTGCCCGGCGCCGCGCCGGGCTTCTTCACCGGGCTGCGCCTCGCCGTCACCGTGTCGTGGCTGGTCCTGGTCGTCAGCGAGCAGATCAACGCCACCAGCGGCATCGGATACCTGATGACGGAGGCCCGCACCTTCGGCGAGACCGACGTCATCGTCGTCGGCCTGGTCGTCTACGGCCTGCTCGGGCTCGCCTCCGACACCCTCGTACGCAACGTCGAAAGGAGGGCTCTGCGATGGCGGACGACGCTCGCCTGAGCCCCGGCACCGAACCGCCGTACGCCGGGCGGGGCGTACGCATCCGTTCCCTGGTCCGCCGCTTCGGCGACCGCACCGTCCTCGCCGGAGTCGATCTGGACATCGCCCCCGGCGAGTTCACGGCGCTGCTCGGCCACTCCGGCTCCGGCAAGTCGACCCTGCTGCGTGCCGCGGGCCGGCTCGACCCCGGGGCGGACGGCACGGTCGAGGTGCCCGAGGCGACCGCCGTCGTCTTCCAGGACGCCCGTCTGCTGCCGTGGGCCCGAGTGCTCGACAACGTCGTGCTCGGCCTGCCCGGTTCCCGTACCACCGCCCGGGAGCAGGGCCGCGCCGCGCTTGCCGAGGTCGGGCTCGCCGGGAAGGAGCGCGCCTGGCCCGGCACGCTCTCCGGGGGCGAGGCCCAGCGCGCCGCGCTCGCCCGCGCTCTGGTCCGGGCGCCCGGTCTCCTCCTGCTGGACGAACCGTTCGGTGCCCTGGACGCGCTCACCCGCATCCGCATGCACGCGCTGCTGCGCGATCTGTGCGCCCGCCACCGCCCTGCCGTCCTCCTGGTCACCCACGACGTGGACGAGGCCATCGCGCTGGCCGACCGCGTGCTGGTCCTCGACGAGGGCCGCTTCGCCGCCGACCTGGACATCGCCGGCCGCCTCGGCACCTCGGACCGTCACGCCCATCCGCGGTTCGCCGCCACCCGCGAGGCCCTGCTCGGCCTGCTGGGTGTGACCGCCGCCTGAAGGCGGGCGCCGCGATCGCCCGCACGCTCTCACCCCGGCACATCCCCGCAGGAGAAGGAGACCGACCGTGCTTACCGTCGCCCCGTGTGCCCTGGCTCCGCACGCCCGCGTGCGCGCGCTCTTGACCGCCGTGCTGACGGCGGTCCTGGTGGCCGCCGCCCTCGCGGTACCCGGGCCCGCCCGAGCCGTCACCGCAGACCCGGACTTCACCCTGTACGACAACACCGCGTACACCTCGGCCGCGCTCGGCGGTGCCTCCGTCCTCTCCAGCTTCGTCCCCGCCCGCATCTGCGCCTCCCTCGTCGCGGACGGCGCACTGCCCGGCGAGGCCGAGTGGAAGAGCATCGTCCAGTCCTACAACCGCAACACCGACGGCCCGCTGGTACTGGACTGCGAGACCCTCTACCTCAACTCCACGGGCACCGCCGCCGACCATTACGCGCGCCTGCTGCAACTCCAGAGCTGGGCCCGCGAGGTCGCACCCGGCCAGGTCATCGGCTGGTACGGGCTGCTCAACAACACCATCAGCGCCAACTACGGCTACTACCGGAACCTGATCGCGGCCGACCCCGACACCGCTTTCTTCCCGTCGCTCTACACCTACTCGGCCGGCGAGGACGCCTGGAACACCACCCTGACCGCCGACGTCGCGAAGGCCCGAGCCGTGGACGCCGACGTACCGCTGCTGCCGTACGTCTGGCCCCAGTACCACGGCGGTTCCTCGCCGTCCTCCCTCGACTACACCTTCGTCCCCGCGGCCCAGTGGTCCGTGCAGCTCGCCACCATCAGGGAGCTGGGCCTGCCCGGCGCCGTCGTCTGGGGCGGCTGGCCCATCAGCGAGACCTGCGACACGGCCTGCCAGGCGGCGGTCCCGTCCTCCGGCTGGCTCGCCGCCACCCGGTCCTTCCTCGGCGATCTGGACGACCGACGCACCGACTTGGCGCGCGGCGCGGTGGCGACCGTGTCCAGCGTGAACGTCACCGGCCGCGACGCGTCCAAGGCGGTCGACGGCGACCCGGCCACGCGCTGGGGCAGCACGTACGCCGATCCGCAGTGGATCACCGTCGACCTCGGGGCCCGGTACCGCGTCGGCGGCGTACGTCTGGTGTGGGAGACCGCCTTCGGGCGCGCTTACACGGTCCAGGTGTCGGACGACGCCTCGTCCTGGACCACCGCCTACTCCACCGCCTCCGGGGCGGGCGGAGTGGAGCGCGTCGAGGGCCTGAGCGCCACCGGCCGCTACGTCCGCGTCCACGGCACGGCCCGGGGCACCTCGTACGGCTACTCGCTGTGGAGTCTGGAGGTGTACGGCACCGCCGTCTCCTGACCCGGCACGGCGCCTTTGCGGTCCCGGACCGCAAAGGCGCCGTTCATCTGCACACGTTCACGATCAACGGGTACGGACGCACTCGATCGAGGCGACTTCGCCGAAGTGCTCCGGATGGGCATGGCCGGGGCGGGTTTCGAACGTGGCGCCGTCGTCCGCCCGGAAGGCGGGTCCCGGTCCGCGGCGTCCGGTGCGTGCGATCGTACGGCGGAAGGTCGCCCCGATACCGGATGCATCGGGGCGACCCCGACAACGCGGCGAGCGTGCGTGCCAGGCGTCGCCGGACGGACGGGACTTCCGCAACACCCTTTACATGTCCAGCTCGGCCGCCACGAGTTCGGAGCGGGTCAGCTCCAGCAGTCGGCCCATCCAGTTCCGGCCTTCGAGCCCGTGTTGCCCCCAGAAGTTCGAACTGGTCTCGGCGTAGATCAACCGGGTGGCGCCTGTGGCCATCAGCGTCTCGGCGAACTCGGGGTGCTGCCGGAACTTCGCGCGCAGCAAGCGCGTCATGACGGCAAGCCGAACCCGGGGCCAGTCGTCACGCAGGCGGGAAGCCTCAGCGAGCTTCTGCGCGTCATGAGGCCGTTCCGTGCCGAGGATCTCGGCCTGCCGGCGTTCATCGGCGACCGACAGCGCCCAGTAGGCGTGCGTGACCGTGGGATAGGTACGACCTCCCACGGCGATCGGCGCGGGGAACTCGTTGCGCAGCACGAGGGTGCCCGGATTCTCGGGCCGGCCGCGCGGGTCGACGACCTGATGAAGATGGACGCTGCTCCCGACCGGCTCTGTGGGGCCGTCCGCGGGTGTCTTCGCCTCGTGCCGCTTCCTCAGTTGCTCGCGCTCCGCGAAGTACTCCAAGGCGGAGGCGTGCATCTCGTCGGTCACCTCGACGCTGTTGCCCTTCCACAGCTCGATCTGGTTGCCCGGGCCAGTCACGATCACCCTGAGGGGGAAGTCCTTGCGGTCCATGTCGCCCAGGGCGTATCTCCGCAGGTGTGCCGGGACATCCTCGTAGGCTTCTCGAACCGCGGTCCGGTGGGCCTCGGTCGGCTGCTTGCGGAAGACGTCGACGGCCGTGAGGCAGCGGCGTGTGGAGTCCGGGCGGCCGTTGAGGTTGTCGATGTCGTCGCGGACCTCGCCGAGCAGCATCTCGGGAGTCAGCCAGGTCTTCGGCTCGGCGAACTTCCATGAAGCGAGGTGGTGGGCCGATGCCCGGGCGCCTTCGGGCAGGTCGGTGGCGACCCATCCGGAGGCGAGCTTGCCGGCGAAGCCCTCCAGGGTCTCCAACCCCCAGCAGTCGACCATTCCGTCGGCGTAGATCACCAGGTCGGTGAGGTGATACCTCGCGCCGTTGCGGATGAAGGCATGCCGCCACGTGCCCTCGATACGCTCGCCGCCCTCGTCCCGCCACGTCCGCTTCCGTATCGCCATGCGCACCAGGGTAGTTGTTCCCGCTCCCGGACGATCATGACATTTCGGTTCGTGGAGGCAACGAGGCGTGGGGCGCGCCGAGTTCGTCCCGACCGGAGCAGACCGCGCAGGCGATCGGGTACGCGTGGACGAGGACACCGCCGCCATGATCCGGTTGGAGCCTTCGGCGACGGATCGTGCCCCCTCCGGACGGCGGAGCACGCCCTACTCCAGGCGCTGGGACCGCGAGTACCCCCGTACGGCCACCAGCCCGGGAGATCCTCCGACGCGGCGATCGGCCCACCGACCGCGTCCACCCGGCGCACTCTCGGCCGGGCCGGCAGCGGATCGACCACTGCGGGCGATCAGGCGGCCCCCTCGTCGTCGTGGTCCGCCGCCTCCAGCAGCAGTTCCGCGACGAGTGCCGCGCCCGCCTCGCCCGTCAGCACCGTGTAGTGGTTGGTGTCCGGTGCGCGCAGGGTGGTGACCATCACGCCGTCCAACGCCGCCGCGTCCAGGCGTTCCTGGTCGTAGAGCCCTTGCGGTTCGTCCATCAGGCCGCGGTCCGCCCAGAGCAGGGTGGCGGGGCCGGGCAGCCGGCGGACGGCGGCCAGCACGTCCTCGTCGAACAGGCCGACCCCGTCGGTGCGGACGGCCTCCAGCCGGCAGGAGGACCGCAACTCCGGCTCGGACCCGGTCAGGTCACGCTGGATGTACGCGTCCACCTCGGGCGTCCACCGGTCCGCGAAGGCGGGGTGCGCCTGCCAGAACGCCCGGTACGCGGCACGGTCCGGGAAGGTCATGGTCAGCCGGTCCATGGCCGGTCCGATGACCGCGGTCATCAGCTCGTCCGGGGAGAGATGGGTGGGGGCGGGGAAGCCGACCCCGCCGTCCACCAGGAGCAGCGGGCCGAAGAGCGCGGGGTGGCGTACCGCGGCGAGGCCGGCGGTGAAGGCACCCATGGAGTGCCCGGCGAGCACCGGGCGGTCCGGGGCGAGCGCCGCCGCGACCGCCGCGGCGTCGTCGGCGTGCGCGGCGATACCGTACGG
>NZ_JBSFVR010000213.1:0-12599 GCF_053592415.1 Streptomyces sp. NPDC002690
GGCCGAACCAGCCGCAGGTGTGGTCGAACCGCTCCGACTCCAGCAGGAGCTTCCTGATGATCGTCAACCGCAGAGGATCGCTGAGCGCGCCGAGCCGAACCGCCGGTGCCGGCCCCGCCCTTCGACCTGGCGGCGGTACGGGCGGCGGCCGACGTGGTCGCGCAACTCCTGGCGATGCGTGCGCAGGGGCGTACGGGAGAGGCGTACGCGGTGCTCTGCGAGGCGGCGGCCTGGCCCGCCGAGCGACTGCCGGTGCTGGCGGTGGCGCTGGGACTCGCCGGTCTCGGAGCCGACTGGGCCACCCTGCTCTGGGAGGTGTCCTCGCTGCCACCCGCCGGGCTGGCGGCGGCCGTAGCCGCCCTCGCGGCAGCCGGGCGCGGGGAGGACTGCGGGCAACTCCTGCGGCAGGTCGCCTCCCGCCCGGCCGAGGAGATAGCCGACGCGACGGTCGCACTGGACCTCGCGGGCCGCGAGGCCGAGGCGGAGGAACTGCTGGGCGCCTTCGTCCGGGTCAGGTCCCCGCAGGACGCCGCGCGCATCGCCGGGGCGGGGCCGGCCCGTCTCGTGCCGCAACTGCTCGCGGCGGCCCGCACGGTGTCGGCGGCCCGGGAGTGGGACCTCGTGCACGCTCTGCGGGTTGCGGGCGTGACAGGTGTGTGACGGTCCGTCATGAAAGGGGCCCGGGAGCCCGTCCGGGCTGCCTCCGGCGTGTCGGGCGGGGGTATGGACCGCTCGGGTGCGAAATGTGATCGACTCGGCCGGTTCACGGCGACGGTCTTGCCCCGCCGTGGGGAGGGGCTTACGTTCTCCTCCTACCTTCCGTGTCCACCCGCGTAGAAAACGCGTAGAGGCTCTGACGTCGCGTCGAAGGAGCAGCTCATGTCCCACGTCGTTCGCGCCGCACTCGTCCAGGCGACCTGGACCGGCGACACCGAATCCATGATCGCCAAGCATGAGGAGCACGCGCGCGAGGCCGCCCGGCAGGGGGCGAAGATCATCGGGTTCCAGGAGGTCTTCAACGCCCCGTACTTCTGCCAGGTGCAGGAGCCGGAGCACTACCGCTGGGCCGAGCCGGTGCCGGACGGCCCCACGGTCTCCCGGATGCAGGAACTGGCCCGCGAGACCGGCATGGTCATCGTGGTGCCGGTCTTCGAGATCGAGCAGTCGGGCTTCTACTACAACACCGCGGCGGTGATCGACGCCGACGGTTCGTACCTCGGCAAGTACCGCAAGCACCACATCCCGCAGGTCAAGGGGTTCTGGGAGAAGTACTACTTCAAGCCCGGCAACGCCGGCTGGCCCGTGTTCGACACGGCGGTCGGCAAGGTGGGCGTCTACATCTGCTACGACCGGCACTTCCCCGAGGGGTGGCGTCAACTCGGACTCAACGGTGCGCAGTTGGTGTACAACCCGTCCGCCACCTCGCGCGGACTCTCCAGCTACCTCTGGCAGTTGGAGCAGCCGGCCTCGGCCGTCGCCAACGAGTACTTCATCGCCGCGATCAACCGGGTCGGCCAGGAGGAGTACGGCGACAACGACTTCTACGGCACGAGCTACTTCGTCGACCCGCGCGGCCGGTTCGTCGGCGACGTCGCCAGCGACAAGGAGGAGGAACTCGTCGTCAGGGACCTGGACTTCGACCTGATCGAGGAGGTCCGCAACCAGTGGGCCTTCTACCGCGACCGCCGGCCCGACGCCTACGACGGGCTGGTGGAGCCGTGACCGGCCTCTTCGCGCGTCACCGCGCCGTCAGCCCCGACTGGCTCACCCTCTACTACGAGCGGCCCCTGGAGATCACCCACGGCGAGGGGCGCCATGTCTGGGACGCGGACGGCAACCGTTATCTGGACTTCTTCGGCGGCATCCTCACCACGATGACCGCACACGCGCTGCCCGAGGTCACCAAGGCGATCAGTGAGCAGGCCGGGCGGATCGTCCACTCGTCCACGCTCTACCTCAACCGCCCGCTGGTGGACCTCGCCGAACGCGTCGCCACCCTCTCCGGAATCCCGGACGCGCGGGTCTTCTTCACCACTTCCGGCACCGAGGCCAACGACACGGCCCTGCTGCTCGCCACCACCTACCGGGGGTCCAACCAGATCCTCGCGATGCGCAACAGCTACCACGGCAGATCGTTCTCGACGGTCTCCGTGACCGGCAACCGGAGCTGGTCGCCCACCACCCTCTCCCCGCTCCAGACCCTCTACGTGCACGGCGGGGTGCGCACCCGGGGACCGTACGCGGATTTGAGCGACGCCGAGTTCACCGCGGCCTGCGTACGCGACCTGGAGGACCTGCTCGGACACACCCGGGGGCCCGCCGCGCTCATCGCCGAGCCGGTCCAGGGGGTCGGCGGTTTCACCTCGCCGCCGGACGGCCTCTACGCGGCCTTCCGCGAGGTGCTCGACCGGCACGGCGTCCTGTGGATCTCCGACGAGGTGCAGACCGGCTGGGGCCGCACTGGCGACCACTTCTGGGGCTGGCAGGCGCACGCCGAGAACGGCCCGCCGGACATCCTCACCTTCGCCAAGGGCATCGGCAACGGCATGTCCATCGGCGGAGTGGTGGCCCGCGCCGAGGTGATGAACTGCCTGGACGCCAACTCCATCTCCACGTTCGGCGGTTCACCGGTCACCATGGCGGCCGGCCTCGCCAACCTCACCTACCTCCTCGACCACGATCTCCAGGGCAACGCCCGACGGGTCGGCGGACTGCTCATCGAACGCCTGCGGGCCCTCGCCGCGCCGGTGGCCTCGGTACGCGAGGTGCGCGGCCGGGGGCTCATGATCGGGATCGAGCTGGTCGAGCCCGGCACCGACCGGGCGAACCCCGGAGCGGCAGCCGCCGTCCTGGAGGCGGCGCGCGAGGGCGGACTGCTCATCGGCAAGGGCGGCGGACACAGCACCAGCGTGCTGCGCATCGCTCCACCGCTCTCCTTGTCCGTCGCCGAGGCGGAGGAGGGCGCGTCGATCCTGGGCGAGGCCCTGCGCGCGGCGGGCTGAAGGCACCGGGACAGCCTCACCGCTTCCCGTCCCGCACCACCCCCGGGGGCCCCGGACCCCGGGGCCCCCTGCCCGGCACAGCGAGGAGAGGCATATGAGCCGCACCGTGATCCACGGCGGTCTCGTCGTCACCGCGTCCGACGAGATCCACGCCGATGTGCTGATCGAGGGGGGCCGCGTCATCGCGCTCGCCGCCCACGGCAGCGACGTGGCCGAGGGCTGGACCGGGCGGAGGATCGACGCCACCGGCAAGTACGTGATCCCGGGCGGGGTGGACGCCCACACCCACATGGAGATGCCGTTCGGCGGTACGTACGCCTCCGACACCTTCGAGACCGGAACCCTGGCCGCCGCCTGGGGCGGCACGACGACCATCGTGGACTTCGCCATCCAGTCCAAGGGCGGTTCGCTCAAGGCGGGGCTCGACGCCTGGCACGAGAAGGCCGAGGGGAAGTGCGCGATCGACTACGGCTTCCACATGATCATGTCCGACGTGAACGCCTCCTCGCTCAAGGAGATGGACCAGCTCGTCTCGGCCGGCGTCACCTCGTTCAAGCTCTTCACCGCCTACCCCGGGGTGTTCCTCTCGGACGACGGCCAGATCCTGAGGGCCATGCAGCAGGCCGGTTCCAACGGCGGGCTGGTGATGACCCACGCCGAGAACGGCCTCGCCATCGACGTCCTCGTCGAACAGGCACTCGCGCGCGGCGAACGCGACCCCCGCTACCACGGAGAGGTCCGCAAGGCGCTGCTCGAAGCGGAGGCCACGCACCGGGTGATCAAGCTCAGCCAGGTGGCAGGGGCGCCCCTCTACGTCGTGCACGTGTCGGCCCAGGAGGCCGTCGCCGAGATCGCCCGCGCCCGCGACGAGGGCCACCCGGTGTTCGGCGAGACCTGTCCGCAGTACCTCTTCCTGTCGACCGACAACCTCGCCGAACCCGGCTTCGAGGGCGCCAAGTACGTCTGCTCCACCCCGCTGCGACCGAAGGAGCACCAAGCGGCGCTCTGGCGCGGGCTGCGGACCAACGACCTCCAGGTCGTCTCCACCGACCACTGCCCGTTCTGCTTCAAGGGACAGAAGGAGATGGGGCGCGACGACTTCAGCAAGATCCCCAACGGCATGCCGGGCGTCGAGAACCGGATGGACCTCCTCCATCAGGCCGTCGTCGACGGACACATCGGGCTGCGCCGCTGGATCGAGATCGCCTGCGCCACCCCGGCGCGGATGTTCGGGCTGTACCCGAAGAAGGGCACCATCGCCCCCGGCTCCGACGCCGACATCGTCATCTACGATCCGCACGCCGAGCAGACGATCTCGGCCGCGACCCACCACATGAACGTCGACTACTCGGCGTACGAGGGCAAACGCCTGACGGGCCGGGTGGAGACCGTGATCTCGCGCGGCGTCACCGTGATCGACCACCACTCCTACGTCGGACACGCCGGGCACGGCACCTATCTGCCGCGCGGAATCTGCCAGTTCGCCCACTGAGGCCGGGCAGACCCGGACGCACGGACACCCCGCCCTCTCCGAGTGGTGCGACCGGGAAGGCGGGGCGTACGCGGGCTGCTCAGCGGCGGGTGCGGACCAGCAGGTAGAGGAAGTACGGGGCACCGATGACGGCGGTCATCAGGCCCGCGCCGAGCTGCGCCGGGGCGATCACCGTGCGGCCCGCCATGTCCGCGAGGCAGACCAGGACCGCTCCGAGCAGCACCGCGACCGGGACGACCCGCGCGTGCCGCCGGCCGACCAGCGCACGCGCCGCGTGCGGGGCGACCAGACCGACGAAGCCGATGAGACCGGCCGCCGCCACCGCGCTCGCCGCGAGCAGCACCGATATCACCAGGAAACCGAGGCGCGCCCGGGTGAGATGCAGCCCCAGGAGCCTCGGGGTGTTCTCGTCGAGCGCGACGAGATCCAGCTCCCGGCGGCGTACCACCGACCACACGAGGCCCACCGCGAGCACCACCGCGACGGGCAGCACGTCGGGCATGTTCCGGCCGTAGGTGGAGCCGGAGAGCCAGGTCAGCGCCCGCGTCGTGTCGAACGGGTCGCTGAGCACGATGACCAGGCTGATCAGCGCCGTGGTGGTGGCGAACACGCCCATGCCCAGCAGGACCAACCGGTTCTGCCCGAAACCGCCGCGCGCCGCCAGCCCGAAGACGAGCCCGGAGGCGACGGCCGCACCGGCGAACGCCGCTCCGGCGATCACCCAGGAACTCGCGGCGGTCACCGTGGTGACGACCAGTACGGCGCCCAGACCCGCGCCGCCGGTGACGCCGAGGATGCCCGGCTCCGCGAGCGGGTTGCGGGTCACCGCCTGTACCTGGGTGCCGGACAGGGCCAGCGCCGCGCCCGCGAGGAGGGCCGCCAGCACGCGGGGGACCCGGGTGTCCAGGACGTAGGTGACGACCCGTCCGGACCTCCCCTGCGCCCAGTTCACGACGTCGCCGAACAGCAGCTTCGCGTCGCCGACGAGTACCGCCGCGACGACCACGCCCACCAGGGCCACGACGAGGACCGCCACCGTGACCAGGTACGCCGTGCGGCCGGGAATCCGCAGCCGGTCGGGCGCCTCGGCCGAGGCGGTGTCCTTGGTGCGGAGCGCCATCGCGACGAGGAAGACACCGCCGACCACGGTCGTGACGACGCCCGTGGGCACCTCCACGGCGAGGTCGGCGGGCACCAGCGCCCGCAGAACCACGTCCGCGCCGAGGATCAGCGCGGCGCCCATCAGCCCGGCGACCGGCATGCCGACGCGGAACCGTACGAGCCCGCGGTACCGGCGGGCCAGCGGGCGTACCAGCGCCGGGGCGCAGAGACCGACGAAACCGATCGGCCCGGCGAGCGTGACGGCGGCCGCGGAGAGCAGCGTGGCGAGGACGACGGTGGTGACCCGGGTGCCCCGTACGGGCACGCCCAGTCCCCGCGCCGCGTCGTCGCCCAGGCCGAGCGCGTCGACCCGGCGGGCGACGAGCAGCAGCCCGACGAGTCCCACCACGACGGCGGGCAGCATCTGCTGGACCCCGTCGAACCCGTTCTGCCCGATGCCGCCCTGCCCCCACCGGTAGAGACCTTCGGTCTTCTGCGGGAAGAGCAGCAGCAGCGCCTCGGTCACCGCGTTCAGACCCAGCATCAGCGCGCTGCCCGCGAGGACCAGACGCACCGTTCCCTTGCCGAGCCCGGAGAGCCCGAGCACCACGGCCGCGGCGGCGAGGCCGCCGACGAACGCGGCACCGGAGGAGGCGAGGAACGGCAGCGAGACGCCGGTGACGGCGACCACGCCGAGCGCCAGGTACGAACCGGCGTTCACCGCCAGGGTGTCCGGCGCGGCAAGGACGTTGCGGCTGACCGCCTGGAGGGCGGTACCGGCCGCGCCGAGCGCCAGCCCGACGAGGATGCCGGCGACCATGCGCGGCAGCCGGGACGCGATGACGACGGAGGAGTCCCCGGTGTCGGCCCGGCCGAGGATCGCGTCCCAGACCTGGGACGCGCCGACGTCCGCGGTGCCCTGGGTGATGTCGACGACGGCGAGGACCAGGACGAGCAGCACGAGCCCGGCCGTCACCGCGACCGCGCCCGTCGTGGCCGCGGCGGTGCGGTCACGGCCGACCGCGGTGTTCTCGATGACGGCCACGGCGCGCTACTTCTTCGTCAGGGCGTCGACGAGGGAGTCGGCGTACGCCTCCATGGAGCGGGGGCCACCGAACATCCAGACGCCGTCGGGCAGCCGGTGCACATTGCCGTCCTTGACGAACGGAAGCGACTTCCAGACCGCGTTCTTCGACAGGTTGTCCGCGAACGCGTCGCCGTCCACGTCGTTGGCGACGTAGGCGAAGTGGACGTCACCGAGCTTGGTGAGGCCCTCGACGTCGGTGGTCGCGAGACCGTAGGCCTTGTCACCCTCCACGGTCCAGGCGTTCTTCAGGCCGAGCTGCTCGTTGACCGCGCCCAGCAGGGACTTGGCGGTGTAGGCGCGGACGGAGACCTGGTTGGCGTCGACGTAACCGTCGGCGGAGGCGATGGACGCGCCGCCGAGACCGGCGTCCTCCAGAGCCTTCTTGTTCTTGGCGATGTTCGCCTCGTACTCGTCCTTCACCGTCTCGGCCTCGGCGGTCTTGCCGGTGGCCTGCGCGATGAGGTCGAGACCCTTGGTCATGGTGCCGACCTGGTCGGCGCCGTCGGCGGAGGTCACCTGGATGACCGGGGCGACCTTGCGCAGCTGCGCCACGACGTCGGGGGAGAGGTCGTCGGTGGCGACGACGAGGTCGGGGGCGAGGGCCGCGACCGTGTCGATGCTCGGCTCGCCGCGGGTGCCGATGTCCTTCGGGCTGCCGGTGAGCGGTGCCGCGGTGTTCCACGCGGCGTAGCCCTTGATGTCCGCCACGCCCACGGGAGCGACGCCCAGGGTGACCAGGTCCTCGATCACGTTCCACTCGGTGGCGACGACCTTGGTCGCCGGCCCGTCGAGCGTCACCTTGGTGCCGGTGGAGTCGGTGACGGTGATCTTCTGCGAGGCCGGCTTCGCGGAGGAGGCGGCGGAGTCGTCCGTGGACGGCTCCGAGGTGCCGCAGGCGGTCAGCGAGAGAGCGGCGACGGCGACGGTGGCCGCGGCGAGGAGGTGACGCTTCATGAGGAGGTGCTGAGCCTTTCGGATCTGGAGTGGTGGCGGCCTATCGCGCGGGTGCGCAGCCGGCCCGTGGACGGATCGGTGTCGACGTCGATACGGATGCCGTAGACGTCGGACAACAGCTCCGGTGTGAACACGTCTTCGGGCGCGCCGTCGGCGACGACGCGTCCCGCGTGGAGGAGAGCGACCCGGTCGGCGACGGCCGCCGCCTGGTCGAGGTCGTGGAGCACGACACCCACGGCGATGCCGTGGAAGTCTGCGAGATCGCGCATCAGGTCGAGGAGTTCGACCTGGTAGCGGAGGTCGAGGTAGGTGGTCGGCTCGTCCAGGAGCAGGACACCGGTCTCCTGCGCCAGGCAGCTCGCCAGCCACACACGCTGGAGCTGCCCGCCGGAGAGCTGTTCGACGCCCCGATCGGCGAGGTCCTCGACACCGGTGAGGGCGAGGGCGCGGTCCACCGCGGCGGTTCCGTCCGGGTCGGGACGACCCCAGCGGCCCCGGTGCGGGTAGCGGCCGAACTCGACCACGTCCCGCACGCTGAGGCCGCCCGGCGTGGACCGGGACTGCGTCAGCAGCGCGACGCACTTGGCGAATTCGCGGGCGCCGAGCGAGAAGCCGTCGGTGGCCTCCTCGGTACCGGCGTCCACGGTGAGCGAGCCGCCGCGCGCGTTCTGGAGCCGGGCGAGCGTACGCAGCAGAGTCGACTTCCCGCTGCCGTTGGGGCCCACCAGGGCGGTCACCTCGGAGGGGCGCAGGGCGAGGCTCGCCGCGTGCACGACGTCCGTCCGGCCGTAGGCGACGGTCACCGCGTTCGCGGACAGTCCGTGACCGCGCGTCTGTGGCACGTCGGCAGCCGAAGGGGCGTACGCCGTGCCGGAAGTGCTCTCACCAGCTTTCATGTGGCTTAGGTTAGCCTGCCCTTAGATGTGGGGGAACATCACCCCTGGTCACAAGATGGCGACGATGGAACAGCCCCCGCGGGCGCTCCCCACGGGGACGGCCTCGCTCCGACGGGGGCAGCCTTCTGGGCCGTGAGGTGGAAGTCCCGCCTGCCCGGCGACACCTGGCACGCACGCACGCACGCTCGCTCGCCGCGTGGTCGGGGTCGCCCCGATACAGCCGGTACCGGGGCGATTCTCCGCCGTGCGGTCGCACGCGCCGGACGCCGCCGGACTCGCCCTCCGGGCGGACGGCGCCACTCTCGCGACACGCTTTAGGATCGCCACCGTGCCGGCGCGGTGCGGCGTCCGGCCGCCGAGCGGCCGGACGCAAAGAGGGGGACTGACGATGCGACTTCACGACATTCGACGACGAGGCACCCGATTCGTGCTCGCGGGAGCACTGGCCGCGGTGCTGTCGCCGGCGGGGGTGGCGGCACAGGCGGAGGCGGCGACGCCTCATACGTACACGGTGTGGCAGTGGAACGTGGCGGGGAACACCATCCACGACGGTTCCACCACCGACGGCATGGTGGATCAGGCTGCCGCGTCCATCGTGAACCGGGCGGCCGACTTCGCCGGGTTCAACGAACTGTGCAGGGGGCAGTACGACGCCCTGGTGACCGCGCTGCGCGCCAAGGGCTGGCCCGCGGACACGCAGAACTTCGCGCGCTTCGAACCGAGCCGCGCGGCGGGCAACTCCTCGGTGTGCAACGGCGAGCAGTTCGGCAACGCGCTGTTCAGCAAGCAGCCGCTGGGCACCGCGGCCCGTATCGCGCTGCCGGACGACGGCTCGGCCGAGAAGCGCAACCTGCTGTGCGCGCCGCTGGCCGCCACCCCCGCGATCCGGTTCTGTACGACGCACATCACCACGAACCAGTCGTTCAACGTGGCCCAGTTGGATGCCGTGCGGCAGAAGCTGGAGGCCTACCACTCCGCGGGCGAGACGGTCCTGATCTCGGGCGACTTCAACGCCCAGCCGCACTACGGCCGGCTGAACCCGTTCTACGCGCCGAGCCTCGACGTGCCGAACAACGGCAACAACACCGGCGCGTACCGGGAGCTCGACGACAACGACGCGGGCAACTGCCTCGGGTACGGGGAGTGGACGGCGGACGGCACCCCCGGCGCGGCACCGCCGTGCGGGGGCAACGCGAAGATCGACCTGATCTTCGTCCGCGAAAGCGCGTTGGCCGGCTCGTACAGCGAGGACTCACTCGCCATCTCCACGTCCTGCACGGGCGTCGCGGCCTGCTCGGACCACCGGATCGTCGTCGGCACGGCGACCGTCGCCTGACGGCTGTCCCGATCGGGCCGGACCGTCCGGACCGAAGGCGCGCGTCCCCGGCCCCGCGGCTGTTCCGCAGGGCCGGGGACGGCGACCGCCGCCGATCGGCGCGCACGCGTCCCGGAGGCGTGCGCGCCGATCCGGACCGTGTCCGCTGCGGTCAGTTCTTCCACCAGTCGTCGAGCGGGGTGGCCGGGACGGTGCGCTTGTGCCGCGACGCCAGGTAGATCGACTCCAGCCTCGCCGCGACCCCGGGGGCGACCTCCGCGCCCTCCAGGTAGTCGTCGATCTCGGAGTACTTCAGACCGAGCGCGACCTCGTCCGGCAGCGCGGGGCGGCCGTCTTCGAGGTCCGCCGTCGGCACCTTCTCCCAGGTGCTCTTCGGCGCGCCCAACTCCCTCAGCAGCGCGGCACCCTGACGCTTGGTCAGTCCCGTGAGCGGAGTGAGGTCCACCCCTCCGTCGCCGTACTTCGTGAAGAAGCCGGTCACCGCCTCGGCCGCGTGGTCGGTGCCCACGACGAGCAGCCCCAGCTGTCCGGCGAGCCCGTACTGGATCACCATGCGCTCACGGGCCTTGACGTTGCCGCGCACGAAGTCCCGGAGCTCCGGCTCCCCTTCCGACAGCTCCGCCAGGGCGCGTGCGACCTCCCCGGCCACGGTGTCCGCGCCCGGCTTGACGTTCACCGCGACCGACCGGTCCGGCCGGATGAACTCCAGCGCGATCTGCGCGTCGTGCTCGTCGGCCTGCACGCCGTACGGCAGCCGCACCGCGAGGAAAGTGGCCTCGTGCCCCTCGGCCCGCAGCTCCTCGGCCGCGAGCTGGCACAACTTGCCGGTCAGCGTGCTGTCCTGCCCGCCGCTGATCCCGAGCACATAGCCCTTGGCCGGGGTCGACCGCAGGTAGTCCTTGAGGAAGTCGATCCGTTGCCGGATCTCCACCTTCGGTTCCACTGCCGTCCTGACGCCGAGGTCGGCGATGATCTGCTGCCTGAGGGTCACCATTCTCGTAACTGTACTGGCCGCCCTGTTACGGGCAGATGTCGGCACGGTCGCGCCGTACCGGCATCCCGCCCCGATTGTTCCGCAGGTCACAGGGGTGGCGTCGCCGATCGGGCGGTGGCGGGCGCCGTCCGGGGCGGGCGGCCCCGGACGGTCTCACCGCAGCGCTCCCTCCAGGACCGCACGGCCGAGCCGGGTCCGGTGGTGGAGCACTCGTACCCCCTGGCGCTGCGAAAGGAGCAAGCCCGCCTCCCGCAGCACGGTGGCGTGCCTGCTGGCGGTCGACGGGGCGAGCCGGAGCGCCGCGGCGAGGTCCATCGTGGTCATCGGTCGGTCCAGGATCCGCAGCAGTTCGGCGCGGGAGGCTCCGATGAGCTGCGCCGCCGGGGCGTCGCCGCCGTGGTGCCGGCGTTCGAGCCAGCCGGGTGCGGGGGAGAGTGGGTGGACGAGGACCGGGGGCAGCTCCTCGTCCACCAGGGTGACCGGGGAGCGGACGCAGAAGAAGGCCGGCAGGAGTGTCAACGCCCTTCCCCGTAGGACCAGGTCGCGGTCCTGTGGATACGGGGCGCGCAGTTCGCGGTCCTGGTAGTGCCAGCCGGGCAGCTCGTCGTACCGGATGAGGAGGCCCTCCGCGCCATGGGTGAGGACGGCTTCCGCGCGGGCGGTCCGGTCGGCCGCCGCCTGCTCGCGGATCGGGCCGAGGTAGGGCGCGACAGCCACCCGGTGGTAGGCGCGCAGGGTGGCGGCGAGGTGGTGCAGGGCCTGGGGGCAGCCGTCGGCCAGGGGGCGTACGGCTGCCGGAACGGGCCCGCCGGTGCGCGTGTACAGCCGGGTGAGTTCGGTGCGGAGGCGGTTCCGGGGGGTGGAGAGCAGCCGTTCGAGGCCGGCGTCGAGATCGGTGTCCCCGCGACCGGGTGTCAGGAAGTCGGGGAAGTACGAGCGGTCCGGGCAGAGCCGGAACAGGGCGCGGGTCGCGGGGGCGAGCCCGGATCTCCGCAGGGCCTCGGCCACCTCGCGGCGCCACGCCCCGAAGGCGAGGGGCGCCTGACGGTTCTGGAGCAGATGCAGGCTCAGTGCCGTTTCCCAGAGCGGGTCCACGTCGGGGGCGAGACGCAGGCGGGACAGCTCCTGGTGCGTGAACTCCACCCGTAGCACGGCGCACCCCCGGCGGTCGCGGGCGTTCGGCGGCACCCGCCCGGGCGGAACTCTACGCGCATTGCGGATCTGACGCATGCATGTCAGGGGATGCGGAAGGTAGCGGGGCCCCGCCCCGGCCGCAAGAGTGCGAGGGCCTCCTTCGACCAGGAACGAATGGCTTGCGCGACGCCCCGGGCCGCACCACCGTGGCGGTCACGTGTCATGTCGTCACCAGGCCGTCGGCCGGGTGCGCCCGGGGCCCGCAGGAGGCACGGTCCCGGGTCCCGGCCGACGGCCCGGCCGCCGATGTCCGCGTCCGTCGTCCCCCGGAACCACCAACACCACCGGCCCTCCCCTTTGGCACCACCCTCCCGGGCGTATCCACGCCCGGGAGTCCTTCCCCGCCCCCACCGAGAAGGAGGCGCACCGTGCGCCGTGACCCGAGACCCCGCCCCGCCGCCCTGCCCGTATCCGTACGCCGCGCACCGGGACCCCGCCGCCTCGCGCGCCTCGTCCACAGGGGGCCCGCCGCCGCGGTTTCCCTGCTGGCCCTCGCCGCCCTCTCGCGGGCCGCGGCGGGACCGGCGGCGAGCGAGAGGGCGG
>NZ_JBSFVR010000214.1:0-12522 GCF_053592415.1 Streptomyces sp. NPDC002690
GCTCCACCGCCGCCCTCGTCGCCACCTACCGGTCGCTGCGCGGTCGCTGAGCCGGTGACCGAGGGGGAGCGGACGCCGCGCCTGAGACCTCCGGCGCACGCGCTCGACCGGCGTGCCGTCGGCTGGTGGCGCACCCAGTGGCTGCTGCTGACCGCGGCGCCACTGGCCGTGCTCGGCGTCCTCGCCGCCCTCCTCGCCCCGGCCCGGCCGTGGCTGCTGCTCTCCGCGGCGGTCACGGCCGGGCTCGGCGTCTGCTGCGCCGCCGTACTGCCCCGCTGGTGGTTCCGTACCCACCGCTGGGAGGTCACCGAGGACGCCGTCTACGTCCGCACCGGACTCTTCCTCCAGGAGTGGCGGATCGCGCCGATGTCGCGCATCCAGACCGTCGACACGGTCCGGGGCCCGCTGGAGCAGCTCTTCGGACTCGCCACCCTCACCGTCACCACCGCTTCCGCCAAGGGCGCGGTACGGATCGCGGGGCTCGGGCACGAACCCGCCGCCGTGCTCGCCGAACGGCTGACCCGGATCACCCGGGGCACCCCCGGCGACGCCACATGAGCACCCCGGGCCCCTCGGTCCCTCCCGGCGCCGATGACCGATGGCGCCGCCTGGACCCTCGTACGGCCCTGGTCACCGCGGTGCTCACGGCCGGAGTGGTGGTGGGCACCGCCGTTCCCGTGGCCATGGGGTTCCTCGGCCACTTCGGCGCCGCCCGGGCCGGACTCTGGACGGCCGCGGGGGCCGCCCTGCTGACCGGCTGCGCCGTTCTCGCGGACCACGTCCGCTGGCGCCGCACCCGCTACCGGATCGGCACCGCACACGTCGACCTCCACTCCGGGCTGCTGCTCGTACGACGCCGCTCGCTCGCCCTCGACCGCGTCCGCACCGTCGACCTCACCGCCCGCCCGCTGCTGCGGGTCCTCGGCCTGGTCACCGTACGGATCGGCACCGGCGAGCACCGGGACGGCGAATCGACCCTGCGACTCGACCCCGTCACCCGCGCCGAGGGCGAACGGCTGCGCCGGCTGCTGCTGGCGCGCGCGGCGGTGCGGGACGATGACGGAACCGCAGGGGAACACGACGGCGAACTGGCCGTCCTCGACCCCCGCTGGATCCGCTACGCCCCGGTCTCCTTCGTCGCCCCGATGCTCGGGGGCGCCGCGGCGGGCGGGGTGATGCAGATGAGCGAGTGGGCCGGCGCGCAGGGCGACGTCATCCACTGGACCGTCGAACTCTTCCGCGCCCTCCCGCTGTTCGGGACACTCGCCGTCCTCGTCGCGGCGGCCCTCTTCACGGGCGCGGCGGGAGCCCTCGGGCTCTGGACCGAGATGTGGTGGAACTACCGCCTGGAGCGCGAACCCGGCGGCACCCTGCGGGTCCGCCGCGGCCTGCTGACCTCCCGCTCCACCACCGTCGAGGAGGCCCGGCTGCGCGGCGCCGAACTGGTGGAGCCGCTGGGCGTCCGGCTGTTCGGCGCCGCCCGGGTGGACGTGATCACCACCGGGCTGGCCGACGACGAGGAGGCCAAGGAGGCGAGCCACAGCACCCTGCTGCCCGCCGTGCCCCGGCCGGAGGCGGAGCGGATCGTGGCGGCCGTGCTCCGCGAGGAGTCCGCCCCGACCGCCGCGCCGCTGACCGGACACCCGCGCGCCGCCCTGGGCCGCCGGCTGCGGCGCGCGCTGGCGGTGGCGCTGGCCCCGGTGGCGCTCCTGGCCGTGCTCGGGGCCGTCACCACGCCCGTCCAGCTGTGGACCGCGCTGGGCTGCGCCCTGGTGGGCCTGCCGGTCGCGGTGGCGCTCGCCCGGGACGCGTACCGGAACCTCGGCCACGCCCTCACCGGCCGCCACCTGGTCACCCGCTCCGGCACCGTACGGCGCTCGACCGCCGCCCTGGAGCGGACCGGGGTGATCGGCTGGACGGTGCGGCAGTCGTATTTCCAGCGGCGGGTGGGCCTGCTGGACATCACGGCCACCACGGCCGCCGGTACGGGCGCCTACGCGGTGTACGACACCGGGGCGGGCGAGGGGCTCACCTTCGCCTCCGAGGCCGTACCGGGGCTGCTGGCGCCGTTCTTGGAGTGGGAGGAGGGCGACCGCCCGGGCCGGGCCTCCGCGCCGGTGGGCCGCCCGGACGCCCCCGTAGGACCGCCGGAACACGCGGGCCCCGTCGGCTGATCCGGCCGTGAAGCACGGCGGATCAGCCGTGCGGACCCGGTCCTTCGCCTTGCCCGGTACTCTCACGGACGCCGGGCCGACCCGGCACCAAGGGTCGGCCGACCATGACGCCGGGTGGACTCGGCGCGTCGTACGGAGTGGAGAACACCATGCCTCGATGGTTCGTTCTGAAGACCAGTGGCGAGACGCCGCACTTCGAGCAGAGGATTTATCAGGAATTCGGAGGGGACGAGGCGGAAGCCCTGGCCCAACTGCTATACAGCGTCGACAACTTCGCGAAGGCGCACACCGAAAAGGGCCGGCTGCGTCAGCGCAGGGAGGTCGGCCGCGTCTCCGACCGGAGCTACTTCGTGCGCGTGCACAACCGTATGCGTGTCGAGCAGGCCCGCTTCACCCTCGTCGAAGTCGTGGCCGACACACACGACGACGCCCTTCCCGACAGTGTGGGCGGGCAGCCCCTGGCGGCCCCGGGCTCGTGAGGTCCCGGGTGCGTCCGGGGCGGTGTGGCCTCAGCCGTGCGTGGTGTCGATGACGCAGAAACGGTTGCCTTCGGTGTCGGCGAGCACCACGAAGTCAGGGTCCGGCGGGTAGTGCGGCCAGTCCACCCGGGAGGCGCCGAGGCCCACCAGTCGGGCCACCTCGCCCTCCTGGTCCTCGGTGTAGACGTCGAGGTGGACGCGCGGCACCTCCTGGACGGGGCTGTCGGGGCCGCTCCGGCCGAGGGAGAGGCCGATGCCGTGGCCCTCGGCCGGGACCAAGACCACCCAGTCCTCCTCGGCGGGTTCGCGCTCCACGTAGGCGAGCGCGGCCTTCCAGAACGCCGCTGCCCGACGGACGTCGGACGCTCCCATCACCACGGTGCCGATGCGTGTCGTCGTCATGCGGGCAAGCCTGTCACGCCCGTCGAAAGGGAGAGGACGCTCTGTATCGTCACCGTGTCCGAGAGGGGACGGGGCCCGCGACGCGTTGCCCTCCCCGTACATGCGGAGAAGCACGGAGAGGGCCGGATGCCGGGGCCAAGACCGCCCATACGGCCCGGCGGTGAGGCGGGGCCCCACCGACTCCCCTTTCTCCACGATCTGTTGGAAGGGCACGACATCCTCCCGAGAGACGCGATCCGGGTGCTCCTGCTGGAACACGACGACCCTCGCAACCTGGAACGCCCCGCGGACTTCGACCTGATGGCGTCGGAGAGCCGCTTCACCCGGCTGGCGAGCGCCTTCGAGGAACGATTCGGCCCTTCCTGCTCAAGTGGCCCGGGCCAGGACGCCAGTTTCCACGGCGTCATCGACGTTCCGGCGGACGCGACGGGCCTCGGGCGGCCCCTGCACGCCATGATGAGCAACTTCGGCGGCTATTTCGTCACCGCGCGAGCCGAGGACGACGAGGGCTCCCCCGGCGAGGATGGCCTGACCGAGGAGCTCACGACGTGGCTCAACGGCGTCTGTACGGTCATGGGCTGCGTCTTCGTCCCGGACGAACTGCTCCGTGAGCCGTACCGAGGGCCCTCGCGCCTGCCGGCGGCGGCGGACGTGGAGCTGGCCGCGGTGCTCGTGGCCGCAGGTGAGGCCGAAGAAGAGGAGGGGGATGAGGACTTGGGAAAGTCGAGTTGGGGCGACCGGTACTTCGACTACATGTGAGACGGCCGGGAGGGGCCGTCCCGCACGCCCTCCCGGGTGGGCGTGCGACGGCGGAAGGCCCGGCCCTCGCTCGTGACGAGCGGGAACCGGGCCTCCACGTACAGCGGTTGACGGCCCCTCAGGAAGAGGCCGGCGGGTAGAGATCGCGGGGCAGCCGGGAGGCCGCCGCCGCGTCGAGCAGCCAGAGCGTCCGGGCGCGGCCGTACGCGCCCGCCGCCGGAGCCTGGACCTCCCCGGCGCCGGACAGGGCGATGGCCGCGGCCTCCGCCTTGTCCTCGCCCGCCGCGAGCAGCCACACCTCGCGCGCCGCCCGGATGGCCGGGAGTGTGAGGGTGACCCGGGTGGGCGGCGGCTTGGGGGCGCCGTGCACACCGACGACGGTGCGCTCGGTCTCCCGTACCGCGGGCAGCTCCGGGAAGAGCGAGGCGACATGGGTGTCCGGTCCGACGCCCAGCATCAGCACGTCGAACGTCGGGACCGGTCCGTGGTCCTCCGGGCGTGCGGCTGCGGCGAGTTCGGCGGCGTAGCCCGCGGCGGCCGCGTCCACGTCGTTCCCGAACGGACCGTCCGACGCCGGCATCGGGTGTACCCGTGCCGGGTCCAGGGCGACCGCGTCCAGCAGGGCCTCACGGGCCTGCGTGACGTTGCGCTCCGGGTCGCCGTCCGGCTCGAACCGCTCGTCGCCCCACCACAGGTCGAGCCGCGACCAGTCGATCGCGTCCCGGGCGGGCGCGGCGGCGAGCGCGGCCAGCAGGCCGTTGCCGTTGCGCCCGCCGGTCAGCACCACCGAGGCGTATCCGCGGGCGGCCTGGGCGTCCACGATCTTCGTGATCAGCCGGGCCGCCGCGGCCTGCGCCATCAGCTCCTTGTCGCGGTGCACGACCAGTTGAGGGGCACTCACTTGGACGCCGCCCTCTTGGCCGGAGCGGCCTTCTTCGCCGGTGCGGCCTTCGGCTTCTCGGCCTCCGGAGCGTCGCCCTCGGCCGTCTTCGGCGCGGACTCGGCGGGGGTGGCCGCCGCGACCTCGCCGGGGCCGCTCAGGTTCTCGACACCGAACTTCACCGTCGTCGCGTAGGTGTTGTCCGGGTCGAGGCGCCGCAGCTCCTCCGCCAGCAGCTCGGCGGTGTCGCGCCGCTTGAGCGCCACACCGCGGTCGGGCTGACCGGTCATCGAGAGGGTGGCCAGCGAGCCGTCCGCGCGGTCGAGAACGATCGGGCCGTTCTTCGTCTCCATGCGGACCGCGGTCAGACCGGGGCCCTGGGAGGGCGTACGCCCCACCGGGACGCCGAGCCGGTCCGCGAGCCACATCGCGAGCAGCTCGCAGCTCGGGTTGTCCGCCTCGCCCTCGACGGTCGCCGAGACGACCTGGGCGGGCTGCTGGTCCAGTGCGGCGGCCAGCATCGAACGCCACGGCGTGATGCGGGTCCACGCCAGGTCCGTGTCGCCGGGCTCGTACGTCGCGGCGCGGACGGCCAGCCCGTCGAGCGGGTGCTCGGCGGAGCCGGTGTCCGTGATGCGGCGCTGGGCGAGCGCGCCGAGCGGGTCCTTCGCCGGGTCGGCGGGGGCGTCCTCGGCCCACCACACCACGACCGGGGCGTCCGGCAGCAGCAGCGGCAGGACCACCGACTGGGCGTGGTTGGCGAGTTCGCCGTGGAGCCGCAGGACGACCGTCTCACCGGTGCCCGAGTCGGAACCGACCCGGATCTCGGCGTCGAGACGCGCGTCACGACGGCTGCGCGGCGAGCGGCTGACCCGCTTGATCACCGCGATGATCCGCGAGGGGTGCTCGCGGGAGGAGTCGCTCGCCGCCTTGAGGGCGTCGTAGGCGTTCTCCTCGTCCGTGACGACGACCAGCGTGAGCACCATGCCGATGGCAGGGGTGCCGATGGCACGGCGAGCGGAGATCAGCGCGTTGTTGATCTTGCTGGACGTGGTTTCCGTGAGATCGATCTTCATGGCCGGCGCCAGCTCCGTCCGTCGCGTGCGAGCATCTCGTCAGCCTCGGCCGGACCCCAGGTGCCGGCCGGGTACTGCGCGGGCTTGCCGTGCTTGTCCCAGTACTCCTCGATCGGGTCGAGGATGTTCCAGGAGAGCTCGACCTCCTGGTGGCGGGGGAAGAGGTTGGCGTCACCGAGCAGCACATCGAGGATGAGCCGCTCGTACGCCTCCGGGCTGGACTCGGTGAAGGACTCGCCGTAGGCGAAGTCCATCGTGACGTCCCGGACCTCCATGGAGGTTCCCGGCACCTTCGAGCCGAACCGCACCGTCACGCCCTCGTCCGGCTGGACGCGGATGACCAGGGCGTTGCCGCCCAGCTCCTCCGTCGCGCCGGACTCGAACGGGAGGTACGGGGCGCGCTTGAAGACGACCGCGATCTCCGTCACGCGGCGGCCGAGACGCTTACCGGTGCGGAGGTAGAACGGGACGCCCGCCCAGCGGCGGTTGTTGACCGTCAGCTTGATCGCCGCGAAGGTGTCCGTCGTCGACTTGGGGTCGATGCCGTCCTCTTCGAGGTAGCCGAGGACTTCCTCGCCGCCCTGCCAGGCGTGGCTGTACTGACCGCGCACGGTGTGCTTGCCGAGGTCCTCGGGAAGCTCGACGGCGGTGAGCACCTTGAGCTTCTCCGCGACCAGCGCCTTCGGGTGGAAGGAGCCGGGCTCCTCCATCGCGGTGAGCGCCAGCAGCTGGAGCAGGTGGTTCTGGATGACGTCACGGGCGGCGCCGATGCCGTCGTAGTACCCGGCCCGGCCGCCGATGCCGATGTCCTCGGCCATGGTGATCTGGATGTGGTCGACGTACGACCGGTTCCAGATCGGCTCGAACATCGTGTTGGCGAAGCGGAGCGCCAGGATGTTCTGGACGGTCTCCTTGCCCAGGTAGTGGTCGATGCGGAAGACCTCGTTGGGCGGGAAGACGTCGTGCACGAGCTGGTTCAGCTCCTGCGCGCTCTCCAGGTCGTGCCCGAACGGCTTCTCGATGACGGCGCGGCGCCAGGCGCCCTCCGTCTGCTCCGCGAGACCGTGCTTCTTGAGCTGCTCGACGACCTTGGGGAAGAACTTCGGCGGCACGGACAGGTAGAAGGCGAAGTTGCCTCCGGTGCCCTGCGCCTTGTTGAGTTCGTCGATCGTCTCCTTGAGAGTCTCGAACGCCTCGTCGTCGTCGAAGTTGCCGGGCACGAACCGCATGCCCTGGCTCAGCTGCTGCCAGACCTCCTCGCGGAAGGGGGTGCGGGAGTGCTCCTTGACGGCGTCGTGGACGACCTGGGCGAAGTCCTCGTCCTCCCAGTCGCGGCGCGCGAAGCCGATGAGCGAGAAGCCCGGCGGCAGCAGGCCGCGATTGGCCAGGTCGTAAACGGCGGGCATGAGCTTTTTTCTGGACAAATCGCCCGTGACACCGAAGATGACCAGGCCCGACGGCCCCGCGATGCGCGGGAGCCGTCGGTCCTGGGGGTCACGAAGTGGGTTTGCTCCGGGAACACCAGACAAAGTGGTCAGCCCTCCGAAGGAGCGAGGCGCGCGAGCTCCGCCTCGGTCGACTTGAGCAGGTCGTTCCAGGCGGCCTCGAACTTCTCGACGCCCTCGGACTCCAGCAGCGCCACGACGTCGTCGTAGCTCACGCCGAGCTTGGCGACGGCGTCGAGGTCGGCGCGCGCCTGCTCGTAGCCACCGGTGATGGTGTCGCCGGTGATCTCGCCGTGGTCGGCGGCGGCCTCAAGGGTCGCCTCCGGCATGGTGTTGACCGTGTTCGGCGCGACGAGCTCGTCGACGTACAGGGTGTCCTTGAGAGACGGGTCCTTGACGCCGGTGGAGGCCCACAGCGGACGCTGCTTGTTGGCCTGCGCCTTGTCCAGGGCGGCCCAGCGCTCGGAGGAGAAGAGCTCCTCGTACGCCTCGTACGCCAGACGGGCGTTGGCGAGGGCGGCCTTGCCCTTGGCGGCCTTGGCCTCGTCGGTGCCGACGGCGTCCAGACGCTTGTCGATCTCGGCGTCCACGCGGGACACGAAGAAGGAGGCGACCGAGTGGATCTTCGACAGGTCCAGGCCCGCGGCCTTCGCCTGCTCCAGACCCGTGATGTACGCGTCGACGACCTCGCGGTAGCGCTCCAGCGAGAAGATCAGCGTCACGTTGACGCTGATGCCCTTCGCGATGACCTCGGTGATCGCCGGCAGGCCGGCCTTCGTCGCCGGGATCTTGATCAGGGTGTTCGGCCGGTCCACCAGCCAGGCCAGCTGCTTGGCCTCGGCGACGGTCGGCACGGTGTGGTGGGCCAGGCGCGGGTCGACCTCGATGGAGACCCGGCCGTCCTGGCCGTCGGTGGCGTCGAACACCGGACGCAGGATGTCGGCGGCGTCACGGACGTCCGCCGTCGTGATCATGCGGATGGCTTCCTCGACGGTGACCTTGCGGGACGCGAGGTCGGTGAGCTGCTGCTCGTAACCGTCGCCCGAGGAGATCGCCTTCTGGAAGATCGACGGGTTGGTGGTGACACCGACGACGTGGCTCTGGTCGATCAGCTCGGCGAGGTTGCCGGACGTGATGCGCTTGCGGGACAGGTCGTCGAGCCAGATCGCGACGCCTTCGTCGGAAAGGCGCTTCAGTGCGTCTGTCATGGAATTACATCTCCTACTGGATCGTATGTCTGCGTCAGCGCGCGGCGGCGTCGAGAGATTCCCGGGCGGCGGCGACCACGTGCTCGGGGGTGAACCCGAACTCGCGGAACAGCACCTTCGCGTCGGCCGAGGCACCGAAGTGCTCCAGCGACACGATGCGGCCCGCGTCACCCACGTACCGGTACCAGGTCAGGCCGATGCCCGCCTCGACGGCGACCCGGGCCTTGACGGCCTTCGGCAGGACGCTCTCGCGGTACTCCGGGGTCTGCTCCTCGAACCACTCGACGCACGGCATCGAGACGACCCGGGTCGGCACACCGGCCGCCTGGAGCTGCTCGCGCGCCTCGACGGCGAGGTGGACCTCGGAACCGGTGCCGATGAGGACGACCTGCGGCTCGCCGCCGTCGGCCTCGAACAGCACGTAGCCGCCCTTGGCGGCGTCGTCGTTCGCCTCGTACACCGGCACGCCCTGGCGGGTCAGCGCCAGACCGTGCGGGGCACCCTTGCCGAACACCTTGGTCCAGCGGCGCTGGATCTCGCGCCAGGCGATGGCGGTCTCGTTGGCGTCGGCCGGGCGCACGACGTTCAGGCCCGGGATGGCGCGCAGCGAGGCGATGTGCTCGACCGGCTGGTGCGTCGGACCGTCCTCGCCCAGACCGATGGAGTCGTGGGTCCAGACGTACGTCACCGGCAGGTGCATCAGCGCGGACAGGCGGACGGCGTTGCGCATGTAGTCGGAGAACACCAGGAAGGTGCCGCCGTAGACGCGGGTGTTGCCGTGCAGCGTGATGCCGTTCATCTCCGCGGCCATGGAGTGCTCGCGGATACCGAAGTGGATCGTGCGGCCGTACGGGTTCGCCTCGGGCAGCGGGTTGCCGGCCGGGAGGAACGACGACGTCTTGTCGATCGTGGTGTTGTTCGAGCCGGCGAGGTCGGCGGAACCGCCCCACAGCTCGGGGATGACCTCACCGAGGGCCTGGAGCACCTTGCCGGACGCGGCGCGGGTGGCGACGGAGGTGCCGACCTCGAAGACGGGGAGCTTCTCCTCCCAGCCCTCGGGCAGCTCGCCCGCGTTGATGCGGTCGAAGTCGGCGGCGCGCTCCGGGTTGGCGGTGCGCCAGGCGGCGAAGGACTTCTCCCACTCGGCCTTGGCGTCGCGGCCGCGGTCCAGCGCCTCACGGGTGTGCGCGATGACCTCGTCGGCGACCTCGAAGGACTTCTCCGGGTCGAAGCCGAGGACCTTCTTGGTCGCGGCGACCTCGTCGGCACCGAGCGCCGAGCCGTGCGCGGCCTCGGTGTTCTGGGCGTGCGGGGCGGGCCAGGCGATGATCGAGCGGGCCGCGATGAACGACGGGCGCTCGGTCTCGGCCTTGGCGGCCAGCAGCGCCTTGTACAGGCCCGCCGGGTCCAGGTCGCCGTTGGGCTGCTGCTCGACGCGCTGGACGTGCCAGCCGTACGCCTCGTACCGCTTCAGGGTGTCCTCGGAGACCGCGGTCTCCGTGTCGCCCTCGATCGAGATGTGGTTGTCGTCCCAGAGCAGCGTCAGGTTGCCGAGCTTCTGGTGCCCGGCCATCGAGGACGCCTCGGCGGAGATGCCCTCCTGGAGGCAGCCGTCACCGGCGATGACCCAGATGTCGTGGTCGAAGGGCGAGGTGCCCGGGGCCGCGTCCGGGTCGAACAGGCCGCGCTCGTAGCGAGCGGCCATGGCCATGCCGACGGCGTTGGCGACACCCTGGCCCAGCGGGCCGGTGGTGGTCTCGACACCGGTGGTGTGGCCGTACTCCGGGTGGCCCGGGGTCTTCGAGCCCCAGGTGCGGAAGGACTTCAGGTCGTCCAGCTCCAGGCCGTAACCGGCCAGGTAGAGCTGGATGTAAAGGGTCAGGCTGGAGTGACCCGCGGACAGCACGAAACGGTCGCGGCCCGTCCAGTCGGCGTCGGCGGGGTCGTGCCGCATCACCTTCTGGAAGAGCGTGTACGCGGCCGGAGCCAGGCTCATCGCCGTGCCCGGGTGGCCGTTTCCGACCTTCTGTACGGCATCGGCCGCGAGGACGCGTGCAGTGTCCACGGCCCGCTGGTCCAATTCGGTCCACTGAAGGTCTGTGGTGGTCGGCTTGGTGCTCACCCTGAGTCAGGGCTCCTCTCCACTGTTCGGAAAACCGGGGGCTGGTGACCGCACCGGACAATGTTGAGCCTACCCCCGTGACAACAAGGGATTTCCGGTTGGATTCCAGGGTGCGCGGCATCGGCGGAGTTCGCCTTCCGTATGAGCGGGACGGCTCACTATTGGGCTTCTCCAATGAGCGTGACCTGGTACTTCTGTGCTTCTCGGCCGAGAGGCGGGCCGCTCGTCCGAGCTGCCGCGGGCGGGGCGCTCGAAAGGGTGTCGCAGCCGCTCGAACGCGCCACTCCAACACGAGTCCACCCCCGCGAAGGGCGGCCTGTCCCCAACGTCTACAGTGGTCTGGTTCGCGCAAGTCTTTACCGGGCCCTCACACCCGGTGCTTGCTGGGATTTCTCTGTCAGGGGTGTGCGTGACGGCCGTCGAGTCCCGACCCGCAGGGGTCGCCTTGACTCCGAGCCCAGGGGGCCATCGCCCGTTCGGGGCCCGCATCAAGGCATTCGTGGCGCTGACGAAGCCGCGGATCATCGAGCTGTTGCTCATCACCACCGTTCCGGTGATGTTCCTGGCCGCTCAGGGTGTGCCCGACCTGTGGCTCGTTCTCGCTACCACCGTCGGCGGATACATCTCCGCGGGCGGTGCCAATGCGCTCAACATGTACATCGACCGCGACATCGACGCGTTGATGGACCGTACGTCGCAGCGTCCGCTGGTCACCGGAATGGTGAGCCCGCGCGAGTGCCTGGCCTTCGGGATCGCCCTCGGGGTGGTCTCGACCGTCTGGTTCGGGCTGCTGGTCAACTGGCTCTCCGCGGCGCTCAGCCTCGGCGCGCTCCTCTTCTACGTCGTCGTCTACACGATGCTGCTGAAGCGGCGCACCGCCCAGAACATCGTCTGGGGCGGCATCGCCGGCTGCATGCCGGTCCTCATCGGCTGGTCGTCGGTGACGAACTCGGTCTCCTGGGCCGCGGTCATCCTCTTCGCGGTCATCTTCTTCTGGACGCCTCCGCACTACTGGCCGCTGTCCATGAAGGTGAAGGACGACTACGCCCGCGTCGGCGTCCCGATGCTGCCGGTGGTCGCCACGAACCGGGTGGTCGCCCGCCAGATCGTCATCTACAGCTGGGTGATGGTCGCGGTCTCGCTGCTGCTGACCCCGCTCGGTTACACGGGCTGGTTCTACACCGTGGTGGCGCTGCTCTCCGGCGGCTTCTGGCTCTGGGAGGCGCACGGCCTGCAGAACCGGGCCAAGGCCGGTATCGCCGGTGCGAAGCTGAAGGAGATGCGACTGTTCCACTGGTCCATCACCTACGTCTCGCTCCTCTTCGTCGCCGTCGCGGTGGACCCCTTCCTCCGCTGACGCACCAGACGTTCTGTTCTCGCCGACGGGCGGGTGACGTGGTCCAGGCCACGTCACCCGCCCGTCGCCCGTTGGCCTACCCATCGGTAGCATCCTGTGCCATGGCAGAGAAGGCAGACATGGCGCAGACGGATGAGACGCAGCGGGTGGACAGCAAGCGCGCGGCCCGCGACGGACGCAGGGCGGCCCGGCTGGCCAAGGAGATCGGTGCCTTCGCCAAGGCGCACGGCGGCGCCGAGGGACAGCTGGCGTACATCGGACAGGCGGGCACCCGGATCGTCCTGGTGGGCGAGGACGGAGGCTGGGGCGACCTCGTGGCCCCCTCGCACGCGGTCGCCGAGAGCGCCGCGGAGAAGTCCGGCCTCACCCTGCACGAGAGCTTCGACGGGGAGTTCGCCGCGAAGGTACGCACCGGCCGGTACGAATGGACCCGGATGGCGGGCATCCAGGTGGGTGGCCCGGCCAACCGCGACTGAGCGCGGTACCGGGGGAGCCGCTCGCACGGGGCGGAGCGCGGGTCCGGGGTCCGGTCGAGACGAGCTCGACGCCGGCCTCGTGCAGACCGCGGGCGAGGTCTTCCAGCCCCGTCTTGTCGTAAACACTGACCAGGGCGCGGCGGA
>NZ_JBSFVR010000215.1:0-12492 GCF_053592415.1 Streptomyces sp. NPDC002690
CCTCCCCGGCGATCCCCACCAGAAGGGGTTCGGACCCCAAGCAGGAACGCTCGGCCCGCACACGAACGCGCGTACTGATGACTCCGCCGTCAGCGGGGAAGCACCCCTCGCGCGGCGGCGGGCCCGGTCGCACCGCTCGCACGACGTCAGTCGCGGGTTCGGCCGCGGCGGCGCTCGGCGGACGAGGGGACGAGCGCGCGGAGCCGGTCCCGGACTGCCCCGAGGGCGTCCGCCAGGGCGTCGGACTGCCGGTCGTCCAGCGCCTCGAACATCCCGCGCCGGACGACGTCGAGGTGCCCGGGGAGTACGTTCTCCAGCAGCTCACGACCCTCCGGCGTGATGGCTGCGGTCACCGAGCGCTCGTCGTGGGGTGACGGTTCGCGCCGTATCAGGCCGGCCGACTCCAGCTTTCCGGCCTGGTAGCTCAGCCCGCTGCGACTGTGGATCAGGGTGTCGGCGAGGTCGGTCATCCGCATCCGCCCCTGCGGAGCCTCGGCGAGCCTGGCGAGCAGGAAGAACTGCAGGTAGCTGATGCCGCCGTCCCGCTTGAGCTGCTCCTCCATGAGCATCTGCAGCAGTCCGCCCGCTTCCATCAGGGCGAAGTACGCATCCGTGCGCCTCTCGTCGGCTGACATCGGCCCTCCGGTCGGTTGTTTCCATTCAGAAGCATATTACCTTCGAATATGCTTCCAACTGAAAACACATGTCCGTGCAGCCCGCACATGTCCGTGCAGCCCGCCCCGCACGGACATGGACGGGGCGGTTACCTGCGCGAGATGCCGCCGCTGGAGCCGCCGCACGTGCCCGGCGTCGACCTCTCCGGCACCATTCGCCGCCGTCGGCCCGGACGGGACCGACGGGACCGAGGCACCGCCGTGGCGGGCTTCCTTCCGCTGCACTCCCACGGCGCCTCGGCCGAGTGCGCGCTCGCTCCCGCCGGCATCCTCGCCACCGTCCCCCAGGGCGTCGACCCGGTCGACGTGGCGGCCGTCCCCGGCGTCGCGCTCACCGCCGACCAGGCCACTTCGGGGCACGGCGCCCTGAAGGCAGGGCAGAGCGTCCTCGTCAACGGCGGCGAAAGCGCCGTGGGCGGGTACGCCGTCCAGCTCGCCCACCGGGCGGGCGCGCACGTCACCGCCACCGCGAGCCCGCGCAGCGCCGAGCGGGTACGGGGCCCCGGCGCCGACGAGGTCGCCGGCCGCCGAGCCCGGCCGTGGCGTCGGCGTGGTCCGCATGGCCGTCCGAAGTGACTGAGCGGCGCCGGTGGGCCCCGGTGACTCGACGCCGTCAGAAGGCGTACCTGACACGCATCCAGGGCGCGTGCTCCTCCAGCAGGCCCTGGAGGCGGATCAGGGACCGCCGCTTGATCTCTCGTTCGTAGCGGACGTTGAGCGCGCCGTTCTGCGAGCGCTTGGTCTCCTGGGCCTCGGGCTGCCAGAGCACGTCCTCGGCGCGCGGGTGCCAGCCGAGGTTGACCTCGTGGAGCGCCTGGTTGTGGGTCAGCATGATGATCTCGGCGGCCGCCTGCTCCTTCACCCGGGCGGGCAGCACGTCGTCGAGGTGGGTGAACAGCTCGGCCCAGTCCCGCTGCCAGCCGGGGCGCAGCACGACGGGCGAGAGGTTGAAGTGGACCTCGTAGCCCGCGTCGAGGAAGTCGGCGGCGGCGGCGATCCGTTCGGCGACCGGGCTGGTGCGGATGTCCAGGAGCCGCGCGTCGTCGGGCGGCATGACGGAGAAGCGCACCCGGGTACGGCCCTGCGGGTCGAGCGCGAGCAGGTCGGGGTTGACGAACTTCGTGGCGAAGGAGGCCTTCGCCGTCGGCAGCGTACGGAACGCGGCAATGAGGTCGGCGGTGTTGTCGCAGATCAGGGCGTCCACGGAACAGTCGCCGTTCTCGCCGATGTCGTAGACCCACGAGTGGGGATCGCACTGGTTGGGCTCCGTCTTGGGGCCCCGGGCGCGTACGTGGCGCCGGACGTGGGCCACGATCGCCTCGATGTTGGTGAACAGCGTGATGGGGTTGGCGAAGCCCTTGCGCCGGGGTACGTAGCAGTAGACGCAGGCCATCGCGCACCCGTTGGAGGCGCCGGGTGCGATCCAGTCGGCCGACCTTCCGTTGGGGCGGGTGACGAGGTGCTGTTTGACGCCGAGGACGAGCGTCTCCGTCTTGACGCGTACCCACCGGGCGATGTTGCCGTCGTTGCCGTGGAGGGAGGGGATGCGCCAGTGGGTGTCGACCTCCGTCACGGGCACCCCGGGCAGCCGGGCCATGATCTGCCGGCCGCACGGCGAGTCGAGCGCGGCCGGCTCGGCGTACACCTCCCGCACGTCGAGCATCCGGTGCGCCCGGGGGCTGTCACGGAACGGCTGGGGCACGGCGGACTCCGATGCGGGATCCGGCCATCCGAAGAGCGCCTGTTGCTGGGGCTCCGCCGGGTCGGGATCCTCCGCCGGGTCGGAATCCTCCGCTGCGGGCCGTCCGGAGCGCTGCTCCACGTGCTGCTCCTTCTCGCGTGCGGGCGGCCGACGGCCACCGGATGGGGTGGGTCGCGCTCTCAGTCCCGGCGGTTCCGTTCCTGCTCCAGCAGTTCGTCCAGATCGGTGAGGCGGTCCAGCCCTCGGACCACCTGGCTCATCCGCGCGTTGTGCTCGAACCGGTCACGGTGGCGGTGCAGGAGGTTCCAGTATCCGGCGGTGAAGGGGCAGGCGTCCTCGCCGACCCGCACGGTGGGCTTGTAGCGGCAGGGGCCGCAGAGGTCGCTCATACGGTCGATGTAGGCGCCTCCGGAGGTGTACGGCTTCGTGGTCATCCGGCCCCCGTCCGCGTACTGCGACATGCCCACCACGTTGGGGAGCATGACCCAGTCGTAGCCGTCCACGAAGCTGCGGTGGAACCAGTCGGTGACGGCGCGCGGGTCCCAGCCCCGCTGCAGGGCGAGGCTGCCCAGGATCATCAGGCGCGGAATGTGGTGGGTCCAGCCGGTCTCTTTGACCTGGTCGAGGACGTGCCCGACGCAGTTCGCGCCCGTGCCCCGCGAGGACAGTTCGGTGAACCACTCGGGCAACCGGCCCCGGTGGCGCAGGGTATTGCTCTCCCGGTACTCCGGGCCGAAGTACCAGTAGACGTGCCAGACGAACTCGCGCCATCCCGCGATCTGCCGTACGAAGCCCTCGGCGCTGTTGAGCGGGGCGTCGCCGGACCGCCAGCGCGCCTCGGCCCGTTCGACGCACTCCGCGGGGTCCAGCAGCCCGAGGTTGAGCGACGAGGAGAGCAGGCTGTGGCTCATCGTCCTGTCCTCGGCGAGGACCGCGTCCTCGTACGCGCCGAACGTGGGGAGCCGGTGCTCGGTGAAGCGGCGGAGTGCCGCGAGGGCCTCGCGGCGGGTGGCGGGAAATCTGCGGGGCGCGTCCTCGCCGACGAACCCGACGTCCCCGTCGCGCGCCCAGCGGTCGAGGTCCGCGCGCACCTCGGCGTCGATGTCGCTCTCCCGAGGCCGGTAGGGCGCCGGGACACCGAGCCCACGCGCGCCGCGCGGTGGCGGTTCCCGGTTGTCGTGGTCCAGGTTCCACCGGCCACCGGCCGGCTGGTCGCCCTCCATCAGCAGATCGTGCGTCCGGCGGACCCAGCGGTAGAAGTCCTCCTGGCGGAGGTGTTTCGCGCTGCGGCCGTCCGCCCACTTCCTGAACTCCTCGTGCGTCACGAGGAAACCGCGCGCCGGCAGGACGCGTACGGAGGGCAGGGCGTCCACGAAGGCGCGGGCGGCGTGGGACGTGGGGTGGTGAACGGTCACCGGCCCGTCCCCGACGGCCTCGCGCAGCCCCTCGCGGTAGGTGTCGGCCTTGACGTAGCGCACCCGGTCCCCGAGTTCGGCGGCCCGGTGGCGCATCGCCGACAGGATCAGATGGGCCTTGGCGCGGTGGAACCGTCTGCGCCTGAAGACACTCCTGGCCTCGATCATCAGCAGCGGCGCGTCCCGGTGCGGTCCGCCCCCCGCCGGATCGGTGAAGTGGGGGCCGAGCTGATCGCCGAACAGCCAGTGGGGGGTGGCGGACTCTTCATCGGTCATGCCGGGCGCTCCATCGACGGTCCGTTCTGCCCTGTCCTCGTCCACCGATCAAAGCGCACGCCGGTCCGGGCGGTGTCCCTCACACGCCGGGTACCTCGCCCGGAGACTCCGGTGCCGAGGCGAAAACGGCGGTCCGGTCGGGACGACCGGCCGGGTCGGCGGCGTCGAGGCGGTTGAGCGCCTGGGCGGTGGCGGCGTCCGCCGGCAGGAACGCCTCGACGGCCAGCTCCGCGACGGTCGCGTCGAGCGGCATGCCGAAGGTGGCGATGGTGCAGATCAACGAGAGTTCGGCACCCCTGTACCGCAACCGCAGCGGCAGGGTGAGATCGGTGCCCTCGGCGCGGGACGGCCGGTCCGGTTCCCCGGCCGCCGGGTAGCCCCGCAGCTCCCGCAGCAGCCCGGCCAGCCCCGGTTCCGCGGTCAGCTCGACCCGCCGCTCAAGGCGCAGCAGCAACTGGTCGCGCCATTCGGGGAAGTTCAGGACGCGCGACCGCATCCCCCGGGGGTGCAGCGCGAGCCGCAGCGCGTTGACGGGCGGGCGCAGCAGTTCGGGCGCCGCGTCCTCGGCGAAAAGCGCGAAGCCGCTGTTGCTGAGCACGATGTTCCAGTCGTGGTCGACGACGAGGGCGGGCAGCGGTTGGTGTCCGGTGACGATCTGCCGGAGCGCGTCGCGTACGGGGCGCATGCCGGCAGCGTCCAACGGTGAGTCGGTGCGGACCGGGGCGTACCCGGCGGCCAGCAGGAGCTGGTTCCTCTCGCGCGGTGCCAGCTCCAGGTGCCGGCTCAGGCGCAGCACCATGTCGCGGCTGGGGCTCGACCGGCCGGTCTCCAGGAAGCTGAGGTGGCGGGCGGAGATGTCGGCCCGGATGGCCAGCGCGAGCTGGCTGAGGCCCCGGCGTTCCCGCCACCGGCGCACGAGTGCGCCCACCGGTCGGTGCGGCTGCCGTTCGTCGTGCGCCTCGGTCATCCCCTCACCCTGCATCAGTGCGGGTTCGGAAGACAACCGCGGTACGGATCTCGGGAGATGACGGGACGGGACGTCCGTGGAGGGGCCGCTGCCCGCCCGGGTCCGGGCAGCGGGGCCCGGACGGGCCGCGGGGCCGGGGGTCACCCCTCGTAACCCCTGGTCCGGGTGAAGCGGTGGTGCTCGCGGACCTGTCCCGTACCGTCGCGGAGCAGGAAGTCCACGCCCTCCGCTCCCTGGTCGGCCCTCTCGTCGGCGCTGTCCTCCCGCCACCGGTAGCGGAGCGCGTCGTGCTGCGCGGAGGCGCTGCCCGCCAGGAGCCGCGCGCCGGCGTCCACGAGTGCGGCGGTGATGGAGTGCGGGCCTTCGTGCACTCCGTCGACGTCGACGAGGCGGGCGTCCGGCAGGTAGAGCCGGGCCACGTCCGTCAGCGCCAGGTGGCGCTCCGCCTGCCCGTCGAGTGCTTCCGAAGCCTCCGGGGGCTCGTTGAACTGGTAGTCGGCGGCGATCCGGCCGTCACCGTCCAGCAGCACCACGTCGAAGCCGACTGCGAGCACCTCGTCCTTCCGGTCCTCGGGCGTCATCACCCAGTCGAACGCCAGTGCGCCGTGGTTCCGCATCAGTTCGCCGCCGGACCTGAATCGAAGTGCCCGGCCGCCGACGAACTGGTCGTACGCCTCGGTGACGCGGGCCACCAGTTCCTCGGTACCCCGAAAGCGCCGGGTCGCGGTGAGATGCAGGCCGTCGGGCCGCCACAGGGCCGCCACCGCGGCTCGCCGGACCGCGGGGTCGGGCTCGTTCCAGAGGGCGATGTAGCGTTCCAAAGTCGCGTGCGCGCTCATGCGGGGCTCTCTTCCGGTCGGCCCCGGGGCACGGCAGGCCGCCGCTCCGGGAGGTAGGTGGGGATCACTCGGCGGCGGCGTTCGTGCGGGGCAGGGCCTGCACCAGCAGGGCCAGTGCAGCGGCGACCGCCACCAGGAAGACGATTCCCCTGGTGAAGGCGTGCGGATAGGACGCCGCCACGGGGTTCTCGCCGAGGGCTCCGAAGAAGACGACGCCGATCGCCGCCACGCCGATCGCGTTGCCGATCTGCAGGCCGGTGGTCAGTACGCCGGAGGCGGCCCCGGCGTACTGCGGGCCGACCCGGGCCAGCACCGTGGAGGCCAGGGGTGCGACCGCCAGGCCCATGCCGGCGCCGTCGATCACCAGTCCCGGGACGAGCCAAGCGGTGTTGCCGTCCGTACCGAGCCGGTCGGCGGTGAGGCCGATGACGACCAGGCCGGCGAGCATGAGCAGGGCGCCGACGGCGAGCACCTGACGGCCGAGACGGGCGGCGTACTTCGTGGCGCTCATCGACGTGTGGAGGTACCCGGCGCCGATCGCGGCGAAGAGCAGGCCCGCCTCCAGGGCGGTCAGGCCCCGGCCGTCCTGGAGGTACAGGGCGAGTACGAGGAAGAACGACGCCTGGCCCGTCCAGAAGACCAGCTGAAGGGCGAGACCGACGACGAAGGCGCGGTCACCGAACAAGTCCATGTTCACCAGAGGGGATCCGCCGCGCGCGGCAATCGTCCGCTCCACGGCCACGAACACGGCGAGCAGCACCGCGAACGCGCCGAAGGACACCCAGGTCCACGCCGGCCGGCCCTGCTCCCTGCCTTCCACCAGCGGCAGCACGAGGGCGACCAGGGCGAGGGTGATGAGGGCGACGCCCGCGAGGTCAAGCTTCGGCCGGCCCTCCGCCCGGGCCTCGGGAACCACCTTCAGGGTCAGACCGATGATGAGTGAGCAGAGCGGCACGTTGACCAGGAAGCAGGAGCGCCAGCCCCAGCCGGCGAAGTCGGCCTCGATCAGCAGACCGCCGATCAACTGGCCGAAAACGGCTGCCAGTCCCATGGCCAGGCCGTAGCCGACGAACACCTTGCCCCGGGCCGCCCCGGTGAAGACGGTACTCAGCAGCGCCAGGACCTGGGGGGCGAGCAGGGCCGCGGCCAGCCCCTGGAGGACCCGGGAGAAGACCAGGAAGTCCCCGGTCCGGGCGATGCCGCACAGGAGCGAGGCGACGGTGAACAGGGCCAGGCCCAGCAGGAACATCCTGCGCCGCCCGTAGAGGTCGCCGAGGCGCCCTCCGGTGATCAGCCCGACGCCGTACGCGAGACCGAACCCCGCGACCACCCATTCGACGGCGGCGGAGCTCGCTCCGATGTCGGTCCGCAGCGAGGGGATCGCGACGTTGACGATGAAGAAGTCGAGGGTGGTGATGAAGACACCGGCCAGCACGACCGGCAGGATCAGCCGGTGCGGAACGCCCGGATTCCCGGGCGGCAGGGCGGGCGGTGGGAGCGCCGGGGCGCCGCGGTCGGTCTCGGTGGTCATCGGTCGGACTCCTGATCGTTCACGAGGGGAGGTTCGTCGGCGTTCGCGTCCGGGTGGACGCGGGGCCGAGCGGTTCGCACAGCGTGTCGACGACCCGCAGAGAGGGTCAATTACCCGACGGGTAAGGGTCGTGGCTCCGCAGCCGGGGAACGTCCGGCCGCCCGGAGAGCAGGAGAGGCGGGACACCGGCAGGAGCCGAGCCCTCCCGTCCGGGCCGGCCGCCCGGCGGTCGGCGGTCGGCGGTCGGCCCGAAGGAGTGGGGGGAAATCCGCGCCTCGACAGCGCCGCCCGACTCCGCCCCCTCCTCCCCCGGTCGAAGGAGCGCCCGGTGTCCGTCTCCGGTGCCGTCGGCGCTTTCGCCACGACGGAGGAGAACCACCGGAGCCGCTGCGGACTGCCGTGTGCCGTTCCCGGCCCGTTCAACACCCGCCCTTGGAAGGTTGGTGTGCCACCCGGCCGTGTCCGGAGACGTCGGCGGGCCACGAGCCCGACGCGGTACCCCTCACCGACGGCGGCCATCTGCTGGTGACGCTCGGCCGCCGCGCGAACGCGGTCGCGGTCTACCGGTGCACGAGCCCGCAGAAGCCCGTCCGACCGGCCCCAGGCCGCGCCCGACTTCGCCAACCCCGCGCAGACCGCTTCACCTGGTACCGGACGCGCGACTGGAAACAGCCGTACCCGGGCGAGAGGAGGATCTTCGCTCCCGGGGGACGTGCCCGGCGCCTCCATTCCCTCGGCCGGGTCCGACCGATGAGGGCGCGGCGTCGAAGCCGCTTGTCCGGACCACGGGGTCGCGACCTTCGGGCCGCGGCCCCATGGTCCGTTCGACGCGGGCACACGCGTTCGCCGAACTCCTCCGCGGCGCCTGCCCGCTGCGGCTCGCCCACTCCAATACGCGCCTGAGTAGAGCAGTTGAGACGCCGCAGATGCGGCCGAAACACCTCCGCGCCCGTACAAACATCAGTCGGCGCGTGATCATCGTATCGAGTTAATGTCAGCGGCTTTCCTTGGTCCCGGGGCCGGATCGGCCATTAGTGTCCTCTGCGTCTGGAGGGGTTTCCTTCCACATACCCCCTTTTCCCTCGTGTTGCCCGGTGACGTCCGTATGCCCGCGTCACCGCCCTGACCATGGAGAGCGTGCACGATGACTGTTGACTCGAGCCCGGACGAGCAACTGGCGCTGCCCCGGCAGTCCAGCCTGAGCACGGCGGCTGCCCGCAACCTCGCCAGCACGACCAAGTCCGCCCCGCAGATGCAGGAGATCACCTCCCGCTGGCTGCTGCGCATGCTCCCCTGGGTGGAGACCCAGGGTGGCGCGTACCGGGTGAACCGTCGTCTGTCCTACACCGTCGGCGACGGGACCATCGAGTTCGTCCAGGAGGGCGCCGACGTCCGGGTGATCCCGCGTGAACTCGGTGAACTCGCCTTGCTGCGCGGCTTCGACGACGTCGAGGTGCTGACCGCTCTCGCCGACCGGTGCGTACAGCGCGACTTCCGCGCCGGCGAGACGCTGGTCGAGCGCGGAGCTCCGGCGGACCGGATCCACCTGGTCGCCCACGGCCGCATCAGCCAGACCAGCGTGGGTACGTACGGCGACGAGGTCGCCTTGGACGTACTCGCCGACGGCGACCGGTTCGGTGAGCACGCCCTGCTGGACGAGGACGCCCGGTGGGAGCAGACCGCCACCGCCGAGACGTCCGGCACACTGCTCACCCTGTCACGCTCCGACTTCACGGCCGTGGCGTCCAACGCGCCCGGACTCCTGTCCCACGTCCAGGAGTTCACGTCGCTCTCCGGCCGGCAGCAGAACCATCGGGGTGAGGCGGAGATCGCGATGTCCGCCGGTCACGTCGGCGAACACGAGCTGCCCGGCGCCTTCGTCGACTACGAGTTGAAGCCGCGCGAGTACGAACTCTCCGTCGCCCAGACCATTCTGCGGGTCCACACGAGGGTCGCCGACCTCTACAACGGTCCGATGAACCAGACCAAGGAGCAGCTCAGGCTCACCATCGAGGCGTTGCGGGAGCGCCAGGAGCACGAGCTGATCAACAACCGGGAGTTCGGGCTGCTCCACAACGCCGACTTCAAGCAGCGCCTCCAGCCGCACTCCGGTCCGCCGACCCCGGACGACCTGGACGAACTGCTCTGCCGGCGCCGCGGTTCCAAGTTCTTCCTGGCGCACCCCCGGACGATCGCGGCGATCGGGCGCGGGTTCAACGCGCGGGGGATCTATCCGGACCACGTCGACCTCGGCGGGCAGCAGGTGCCGGCCTGGCGCGGTGTTCCGATCCTCCCGTGCAACAAGATCCCCGTCACGCCGGAGAAGACCAGCTCGATCCTCGTCATGCGTACCGGCGAGGCGAACCAGGGCGTCATCGGCCTGCACCAGACCGGCCTGCCGGACGAGTACGAACCGGGCCTGTCGGTCCGCTTCATGGGCCTCGACGAGAAGGCGATCACGTCCTACCTCGTGAGCACCTACTACTCCGCCGCCATCCTCGTGCCGGACGCGGTGGGCGTGCTGGAGAACGTGCAGATCGCCCACTGGCCCAGGTAGCGGACCCTGCCCGGAAAGGGGCGGCCTGCGACGTTCCCGGATCCCCAGGGACGGTCGCGGGTGCCCCGGAGGGCTTTCGGACAGCCGCCCACCCCACCCGAGGAGCCATGGATGCCAGCGCCCGAGCTGCCTCCGCCACGGTCGAGCCTGCCAGAGGCCGCCGCCCACTTCGGGGCGCACGTACTCGCGTCCGCCGCGGCCCGCGCCCCAGACGTCAAGGCCGCCACCGGCGGCGCACCCGGCGCGCCCTCACCGCCCACCCCGCCCGGGGATTTCGTACCCACCCCGCCTGCGGGTTTCCTACCCGCCCCACCCGCGACCCCCTCGGCCGCGCCGCCGTCACCCGCCACCGCGGGGGCCGGTGCTCCAGCGCCGGACGCCGGTCTGGAGCGCCTTCTGCGCGGCCCCAGCGGCCTGGGCACGGCGGGCCTCCGCCTGATCCTGCGGGAAGCGCCGCCGGCGGCACCCTTGCCGGCACCACTGCTTTCGCCGACGACGCCGGCGGCGGGGGCGGGGGCCGAGGCGGTCGTGGACACGGCGGAGGGGACGCCCGTCCCGGGGCTGTATTACCACCCGGTGGCCGAGCCCGATCCGGAGCGGGTCGAGGAGGTCAGCAGGCGGATCAAGGCCTGGGCCGTGGACGAGGTCAACCTGTTCCCCGACGACTGGGAGAAGGAGTTCGACGGCTTCTCGGTCGGCCGCTACATGGTCGCCTGCCATCCGGACGCGCCCACCGTGGACCACCTCATGCTCGCCACCCGGCTGATGGTGGCCGAGAACGCGGTGGACGACTGCTACTGCGAGGACCACGGCGGCTCGCCCGACGGCCTCGGCGAACGCCTCCTGCTGGCGCACACCGCCCTCGACCCCCTGTACACGACCGAGGAGTACCAGCCGGGGTGGGCCGAATCGCTCGGGGCCGACGCGCCCCGGCGCGCGTACCGCTCCGCCATGGACCACTTCGTCCGGGCGGCCAGTCCCTCCCAGGCGGACCGGCTCCGGCACGACATGGCACGGCTGCACCTGGGGTACCTCGCCGAAGCGGCCTGGGCGCAGCTGGACCACGTACCGGAGGTGTGGGAGTACCTGGCGATGCGCCAGTTCAACAACTTCCGCCCCTGCCCGACGATCACCGACACCGTCGGCGGCTACGAACTGCCGGCGGACCTGCACGCCCGAGCCGCCATGCAGAAGGTCATCGCGCTGGCCGGGAACGCGACGACCATCGTGAACGACCTGTACTCCTACACCAAGGAACTCGACTCCCCCGGACACCACTTGAACCTGCCCGTGGTGATCGCCGAACGCGAGGGCCTCTCCGAACGCGACGCCTATCTGAAGTCGGTCGAGGTGCACAACGACCTCATGCACGACTTCGAGGCCGAGGCCGCGGCTCTGACCGAGGCGTGTCCCTCCCCTCATGTGCAGCGCTTCCTGCGAGGCGTGGCCGCATGGGTCGACGGCAACCACTACTGGCACCGGACCAACACTTTCCGCTACCGACTGCCCGACTTCTGGTAAAGAACGGACCACCTGTGACCCACACCGAACTCACCGCCGCCCCCTCCCTGCGCATCCCCCGGCCGGCGACGACCAGCCCGGCAACGCCGTACCAGGGGGACATCGCCCGCTACTGGGACGGGGAGGCCAGGCCGGTGAACCTGCGCCTCGGCGACGTCGACGGCCTGTACCACCACCACTACGGCATCGGCGACGTGGACCACGCGGCACTCGGCAGCCCCGAGGACAGCGAGAGCGAGAAGAAGCTCGTCGCCGAACTCCACCGGCTGGAGTCGGCGCAGGCCGAGTACCTGCTGGGACACCTCGGCGACATTGGCCGGGACGACACTCTGGTGGACGCGGGCTGCGGTCGCGGCGGCTCGATGGTGATGGCGCACCAGCGCTTCGGCTGCACGGTCGAGGGTGTGACGCTGTCCGCCAAGCAAGCCGAGTTCGCGAACGGCCGTGCCGCGGAGCTGGGTATCCAGGACCGCGTCCGCTCCCGCGTCTGCAACATGCTCGCCACCCCCTTCGAGACCGGGTCGGTCGCGGGCTCCTGGAACAACGAGTCGAGCATGTACGTCGACCTGGAGGACCTCTTCGCCGAGCACTCCCGCGTCCTCAAGGTCGGCGGTCGCTACGTGACCATCACCGGCTGCTGGAACCCGCGTTACGGTCAGCCCTCGAAGTGGGTCTCGCAGATCAACGCGCACTTCGAGTGCAACATCCACTCGCGCCGGGAGTACCTGCGCGCCATGGCCGACAACCGCCTCGTGCCGACGGCCGTCGTCGACCTCACCCCCGACACGCTGCCCTACTGGGAGCTGCGGGCCACGTCCTCGCTGGTCACGGGGATCGAGGACGCGTTCATCAACTCGTACAAGGACGGTTCCTTCCAGTACCTGCTGATCGCGGCGGACCGCGTCTGACCCGTCAGCACCAGCAGCAGCAGCGTCATGGACGCCGGCACCACGATCGGGGCCAAGAGCAAGTCCACCGAGCCCCACGGGGTGTTCACCGGCCGACTGGAG
>NZ_JBSFVR010000216.1:0-12491 GCF_053592415.1 Streptomyces sp. NPDC002690
CACCGTCAGGTCATCGGCGAACCCCCGGTCACCGGTCGCGTCGGGCACGTACTTCACACAGACAACGATCCTCAAGCTCACGCCGGCTCTCCTACTGCATCGTGAATTCTGGGCTGCCTCGGTTGCTCGCAGCATAGGCGCCCGGGGAGACGGTTTCCCGGTCAGGGCGACCGGCACACCGAGCGAAATATTACTCGCCAGTACACCCTTCACGAACCCGGTGAGCAAGCGCTTGGAACTGTGATGTGGCCAACGCGGCGCCCCAGGAGAAGGGCCGCCGCGGGCGGGGCCGGACCGGGGCGGACCAGATGATCCAGGCTCAGGAGCGGCCCCCGCGACAGCCTCCGGGTCAGTCCCGCAGGGAGGTGAAACGGCCCTCGTGGTAGACGAGCGGACGGCCGCCGCCCTCGGGGTCGCCGACCTCGGCCTGCGCGATGACGATGCAGTGGTCGCCCGCGGGAACCCGGGCCACCACCCGGCAGACCAGCCAGGCCAGCGCCCCGCCGAGCACCGGCACACCCTCGGGGCCGTGGTGCCAGTCGGTGTCCGGGCCGAAGCGGTCGGCGCCGGAACGGGCGAAGAGGGCGGCCAGCTCGGCCTGGTCCTCGGCGAGTATGTGCACGCCTATGTGAGCAGCCTCGGCGACCACCGGCCAGCTGGACGACGAGGTGGCCACACCGAAGGAGATCAGGGGCGGCTCGGCGGCGACGGAGTTGAGCGAGGTGGCGGTGAATCCGACGGGCTTCCCGCCGTAGGCGGTGATCACCGCGACACCCGCGGCGTGCTGCCGGAAGACGGAGCGGAGCAGCTGGGGGGAGGCGGGGACGGCGGTGCGGAACTCGGGTGAAACCGTCATGGAATTGTCCTTCTGCGAGTCGGGCGTACGGGGCCGTGGGTGCTCAGGCACCCGGACAGCGCGCACTCGCGTTGCGTGCCAGGTCGACGTGGACCCGGCCGTAGAGAAGGATTTCCGGCGGCATAACGTCAGACTGACGATGCGTGACCGCTACCGTCAAGTGCGTATCGCCATGTGGGAGAAGCGTCACGGCCCGTCACATCGCCCGGCCGAGGGCGGCTACGACGTCGACCGTGCGCGGCTGCCCCGTCGCGCGGCGGACGACCGTGCCCCGGGCGTCGAGGACGAGGACGGTCGGGGTGGCGCGGATGCCGAGCCTTCGGACGAGAGCGAGATGCGCCTCGGCGTCGAGCTCCACGTGGGTGACCCCCTCGACCATGCCCGCGACCTCGGCGAGCGTCCGACGGGTGGCGCGGCAGGGCTGGCAGAACGCGGTGGAGAACTGCACCAGCGTCGCCCGTGCGCCCAGTTCCGCGCCGAGTTGGGACGCGTCCAGCCTCTGTGCATCCGCCGCCATGTCCACCGTCGTCCTTCCGTCGGAGCTCCCCGCAGGACGTCAGCACCGGGGGACGGCGACGCATTCCCGACAGGGGCACGTGATGAGAATCTCGCCGCCCAGCTCCATCGGGACTGGCCACCACGTCGCACATGGGGCACCATCGCCACAATGCCGAAAACCTACGGCCGCGTAACTTCCGCCGGGAGAACCCTCCCCAGGCGCAGAAGAAGGAGTCTTCTCCAGATGGCAGAACTCGTCTATCGACCGGTCATCGGCGCCGCTCGCACCATGTTCAAGGCGCTCGACCTGAAGATCGACACTCAGGGTTCGGAGAACATCCCGAGAACCGGTGGCGCGGTGCTGGTCAGCAACCACATCAGTTATCTCGACTTCATCTTCTCCGGCCTCGCCGCCCTCCCCCAGAAGCGGCTCGTCCGCTTCATGGCGAAGGAATCGGTGTTCCGGCACAAGGTGTCCGGTCCGCTGATGCGCGGGATGAAGCACATCCCCGTCGACCGGAAGCAGGGCGAGGACGCCTACGCGCACGCGCTGGCCTCACTGCGGTCCGGCGAGATCGTCGGGGTCTTCCCCGAGGCGACCATCTCGTCGTCCTTCACGCTGAAGAGCTTCAAGTCGGGCGCCGCCAGGCTGGCCCAGGAAGCGGGCGTTCCGCTGATCCCGATGGCACTGTGGGGCACCCAGCGGATCTGGACCAAGGGCCACCCGCGCAACTTCCGGCGGAACCACATCCCGGTGACCATAAGGGTCGGCGCTCCGGTCGAGGCACCGGCGGACCAGTACGCGGGTGCCATCACCCGCCGACTGCGCGAGGGGGTGCAGGAGCTCCTGGAGGCCGCGCAGCGCGCCTATCCGGTACGCCCGAAGGACGCCGCCGACACCTGGTGGGTGCCCGCGCACCTCGGCGGTACGGCTCCGACCCTGGCGGAGGTCCGCGAGCGCGGCTGATCCGGAGATGGGGTCCGGCGGCCCGCAGCGCGGACCACGCCGCGGCCGGGGACGTGCGTCGGGTCAGAGCGCGGCGGGCAGGGTCTCCCAGAGGTGGTGCCGGTCGCGCGCCCGCCGGAGCGCTCCCAGCACCTCCGGGTGCGGGGCCGCGTACAGGACGGGGTAGTCCACTCCCCCGAAGGCGGGGTGGACCGGCCAGGCCAGCCGTTCGTGGTCGAGGGAGAACCGCGCGTCGACGCCGGGCTTGTTCCCACGCGCGTCGACCCGTGCCCAGCGGTCCCGGCCCGGGAGCCGCAGGGCGACGAGCCCGTGCACCACGGGGATGTCCCCCTCGTCGTCCACGAGCCGTTGGTAGCAGAGCGCGGCAGGGATGCCCGCGACGCGCAGCAACGCGGCCAGGGCGTGCGATTTGGCGTAGCAGATGCCGTTGCGGGTCGCGAGGACGTCGGAGGCGCGCCAGGCGACCCGGAGGTCCCCCGAGTCCGCGGAGTGCGGGATGGTGTCGCGCACGAAGGTGAAAGCGGCTTCGGCGTACGCGTATGCGTCGCCGGTGCCGGCACCGAGGTGTCGCGCGGTCTCGACGACGTACGGATGCTGGTGGTCGATCGCCTCGTCCGCCGCGAGATAGGCGCCGAGGTCCGGGTCGTCCTGGATCAGTTCCATGCGCGCCGAGCATAGGAGTGCGGCCGACCGGAGGCAATACTTTTCCGGTCGGCCGCATATTCATGCATGCAGTATCGCCAGGTCCGCGCTCTTCAGCGCTTCAGCTCTTCGGCGAGCGCCTCGACGAAGGCGTCCACGTCGCTCTCGCGCGTGTCGAAGGCGCACATCCAGCGGACGTCGCCCGCGGCCTCGTCCCAGAAGTAGAAGCGGAAGCGCTTCTGGAGCCGCTCGGCGACGTCGTGCGGCAGTCGGGCGAAGACGCCGTTGGACTGCACCGGGTAGAGGATCTCCACCCCGTCCAGGGCCCGGACGCCCTCGGCGAGGCGCTCCGCCATCGCGTTGGCGTGCCGGGCGTTGCGCAGCCACAGGTCGCCCGAGAACAGCGCTTCCAGCTGCACGGAGACGAAACGCATCTTGGAGGCGAGCTGCATCGACGTCTTGCGCAGGTGCTTCATCGCGCGGACCGCGTCCGGATCGAGCACGACGACGGCCTCGCCGAAGACCGCACCGTTCTTGGTGCCGCCGAGGGAGATCACGTCGACCCCCACGTCGGTGGTGAAGGCGCGCATCGGAAGGTCCAGGGAGGCCGCCGCGTTGGCGATCCTGGAGCCGTCGAGGTGAACCTTCATCCCGAGTCCGTGGGCGTGGTCGCAGATCTCGCGGATCTCCTGGGGGGAGTACAGCGTGCCCAGCTCGGTGCTCTGGGTGATCGAGACCACCTGCGGCATCGCGCGGTGCTCGTCGTCGAAGCCGTACGCCTGGCGGTCGATGAGCGCGGGCGTCAGCTTGCCGTCCGGGGACGGGACGGTGAGCAGCTTCAGTCCGCCGACGCGCTCGGGTGCCCCTCCCTCGTCCATGTTGATGTGCGCGGACTCCGCGCAGATCACCGCGCCCCAGCGGTCGGCCAGGGCTTGGAGGGCCAGTACGTTGGCCCCGGTTCCGTTGAAGACCGGGTAGGCCTCGGCACTCTCACCGAAGTGGCCGCGTACGACGTCCTGGAGGTGCTCCGTGTACGCGTCGCCGCCGTAGGCGACCTGGTGGCCGTCGTTGGCGAGGGCGAGGGCTTCCAGGATCTCCGGGTGGGTACCGGCGTAGTTGTCACTGGCGAAGCCACGTATCTCCGGGTCGTGATGACGACGCGCGTCGGTCCTTACGGTTGCGGGGTCAGCCACAGGCGCTTTCCGTTCACATCGGGGGCGGGTCGTTCCCAGACGCCGGCGATGGCCTCGGCCAGTTCGCTCACGTCGGTGAATCCCGCGAATTTCGCAGTCGGGCGCTCGGCGCGCATCGCGTCGTGCACCAGTGCCTTCACGACCAGGATCGCAGCAGCCGTCCTGGGCCCGTCCTCGCCCCCCGCCTTGCGGAAGGCGTCGGCGAGGGCGAGCGTCCACGCCTCGGCGGCGGCCTTCGCCGCCGCGTACGCCGCGTTTCCCGCAGTGGGCCGGGTCGCGCCCAGGGCGCTGATCAGGACGTAACGACCCCGGTCGCTGCGTTCCAGGCCGGCCTGGAAGGCGAGCGAGGTGGACTGCACGGTGCGGATGAGCAGCTTCTCCAGCGCGTCCCAGTCGGAGAGATTGGTCTCGGCGAAGTTCGCGCTGCCGCGCCAGCCGCCGACGAGGTGGACCAGGCCGTCGATGCGGCCGAACTCCGTCTCCGTCTTGTCCGCCCACTCGCGGGCGGCGGCCGGGTCCAGCAGGTCCACGGTCTCCCCGGTGACGCTGGCCCCGCCGTGCGCGTACCGCGCCGCGTCCACCGCTTCCGCCAGCCGTTCCGGGTGGGCGTCCGCCCCTACGACGGTCGCGCCGGCCTCGGCGAGGCGGAGCAGGGTGGCCCGGCCCGCCGGACCGGCCGCACCGGCCACCGCGATCACCGCGCCTTCGAGTGGGCCGGTTCCGCTACGGACACCGTTCATGGCCACCGCCTCCTCTGGACCCTCGCTCACGCGGCCACCCGCTCGGCGCTCGCCGCGGTGATCCCCACCGTGGACGCGATCACGTGCTTCATCTTCTTGGAGAGCGCCTCATAGAACATGCTCAGGGGAAACTCGTCCGGAAGCACGTCGTCCACGAGTTTGCGCGGCGGTTGTGTCAGGTCCAGCGCGTCGGGGCCCTTGGCCCAGCGCGAGCCCGGGTGCGGGGAGAGGTACTCGGCGACCAGGTCGTAGGCGGCGAACCAGTGGACCAGCTTGGGGCGGTCGATGCCGTCGCGGTAGAGCTTCTCGATCTCGCCGCAGAGCTGGTTGGTGACCTGCGGGGCACGGTCCCAGTCGATCTTCAGGGTGTTGTCCGTCCAGCGGACGACATCGTGCTTGTGGAGATAGGCGAAGAGCAGCTGGCCGCCGAGGCCGTCGTAGTTGCGCACCCGCTCGCCGGTGACGGGGAAGCGGAACATGCGGTCGAAGAGGACGGCGTACTGGACGTCGCGGCCCTGCGGGAAGCCGTCGGCCTCCAGCTTCACGGCCTCCTTGAAGGCGGTGAGGTCGCACCGCAGCTCCTCCAGTCCGTACATCCAGAACGGCTGGCGCTGCTTGATCATGAACGGGTCGAACGGCAGGTCGCCGTGGCTGTGGGTGCGGTCGTGGACCATGTCCCAGAGCACGAACGCCTGCTCACAGCGCCGCTGGTCACCGACCATCTCCTGGATGTCCGCCGGCAGCTCCAGGCCGAGCAGGCCGACGGCGGCCTCGGTGACCCGGCGGAAGCGGGCGGCCTCGCGGTCGCAGAAGATGCCGCCCCAGCTGAAGCGGTCGGGGGCCTCGCGCACGGCGATGGTCTCCGGGAAGAGCACCGCGGAGTTCGTGTCGTACCCGGCGGTGAAGTCCTCGAAGGTGATGCCGCAGAACAGCGGGTTGTCGTACCGGGTCGCCTCCAACTCGGCGAGCCACTCGGGCCAGACCATGCGGAGCACGACCGCTTCGAGATTGCGGTCGGGATTGCCGTTCTGCGTGTACATCGCGAAGACCACGAGGTGCTGGAGCCCGTCCGCCCGGTTCTTGGCCGGCTGGAAGGCGAGCAGGGAGTCCAGGAAGTCCGGCACCGCGAAGCCGCCCTCGGCCCAGCGGCGCAGGTCGCCGACGAGGGCGCGGTGGTAGGCGGCGTCGTGCGGGAGCAGCGGGGAGAGCTCTTCGACCGCGCCGACGACCCGGCCGAGAGTGGCCTCCACGAAGGCGGCGTCGGGGGCGCCCTCCGCCTCGAAGTCGATCGAGCCGTCCTTGGACTGCCAGGGCCTGATCTCCTCCACGGCATTCCTGAGCACGGGCCACGCAGGGTGGTCGACCACCCGCCCGGCTGCGGCCGCGCCGCCACCGGGGACGTCGTGTACCAGAATTTCCGTCATAGCCGTTTCCTCCACAGGGCCTCGCGTTCGGCGAGCGTATCCGGGCACGGTCCCCCAGGACAAGCGAGATCCAATAAATTATCCTGCCCAATCCCATGGTCACCGCTGAATTTCCTGTGACCCTTCAGAACAACGTTACTTCCGTCACTCGTGTCGTGCCGTGTCGGCGACTGGGTAGGTTCGCCCCGGCAGCCGGGGCGAACGTGAGGAACGCGGCCGGGCCACGCGAGAGTTCAGGAGAGCGCCTTGTCCTTCGCCACCATCGGTCACCGTGGGCTCATGGGCGTCGAGCCGGAAAACACCCTGCGGTCCTTCGTCCGCGCCCAGCGGGCGGGGATGGACGCCATCGAACTGGATCTGCACCTGAGCAAGGACGGCGCGCTCGTCGTGATGCACGACGCGGACGTGGACCGCACGACCGACGGCACGGGCCGCATCGCGGACAAGACGCTGGCGGAACTGCGCGAGCTGGACGCCGGCCTGGGAGAGCGGGTGCCCCTCTTCGAGGAGGTGCTCGACGCGGTGGACTCGCCGATCCAGGCGGAGATCAAGGACGCCGCGGCGGCCCGGGCACTGGCCGAGGTGATCACCCGGCGGGGTCTGACGGGACGGGTGGAGGTGTCCTCCTTCCACGACGAGGCGGTCGCGGAGACCGGTCGGCTACTGCCGGGCCTGCCCACCGTGCTGATCGCGAGCCGATGGGGACCGGACGTGGTGGAGCGGGCCCGGGTGGCGGGCGCGGCCACCCTCGCGCTCAACATCCGGCGGCTGACCCTGGAGACCGTGGAGCAGGCGCGCGATGCCGGGCTGCGGGTCATCGCCTGGGTGGTGAACACCCCCGAACAGCTGGCACTGGTAAGGGCGTTCGGGCTCGACGGGGCGACGACGGACCGTCCGGAGATCCGTGGGGCCTGAGCGTCACGGAGCGGTGAACCGCAGAAGGCCCCGCCGTGCTCGGCGGGGCCTTCGGGGAAGTAAGGGGGGCGAGGAGGGCGGGAACTACCGCTCGTCGTTCCCGGACTCCTCGGCCCCGAACTCCTTGACCAGCAGCTCGAACTCCAGATCGTCGCGGAGGGGAGTCCCGAAGCGCTCGTCACCGTAGGGGAAGGGGCTCATACGGCCCGTACGGGCGTACCCGCGGCGCTCGTAGAAGGCGATCAGCTCGGCGCGCAGGGAGATCACCGTCATCTGCATCCCGCTGACGCCCCACTCCTCGCGGGCCAGCCGCTCCGCCTCGGCGATGACGGTCTTGCCGAGGCCGACGCCCTGCTGGCCCGGGCGGACGGAGAACATCCCGAAGTAGGCCGCGTCACCACGGTGTTCGAGCTGGCAGCAGGCGACGATGGCGCCGTCGCGTTCGGCCACGAGCAGTCGCCCGCCGGGGGTGGCGATGATCTCGCGCACCTCCGCGTCGTTGGTCCGCCGGCCTTCGAGCATGTGCGCCTCGCTGGTCCAGCCGGTGCGGCTCGACTCGCCCCGGTAGGCGGACTCGACCAGCTCGACGAGCGCCGGCACGTCGTCCTCGGCCGCGTCGCGGAAGGTGAGCCGGTGCGTTGTGCGCGGCGGGGCGATCTCCATGGAACGGTCTCCGTTTCTCCGCCTGCGGCGGGTGGCTTCGGGCTCGCCCGCCGGGCGATGCTCTGCGACGACGCCGGACCTCTGCTTCCGGCGTCGCGCACGAGGGTAACCCGATCGCCCGAGCCCACCGCGAACACGGTCACTCCCCCTCGTGCACCCCATGCGCCACCGTGCGCCGGGTTGTCACGGTGACACGCCGGGAATCGAGTACGGGACAGCTTCGGCGGAGGGGGAGGTGTGCTGTGCACGGACCGGCGCTGTCCGGCTGGCTGCTCATGGTGCTGTGCGCGGCGACGGGCGCCTACTGCCTACTGCGGGCGCGCGCCGGGGCCGGAGAGGAGCGGCGGGCCGCTCACGCCGAGGCGCTCATGGGGTTCGGCATGGCCGCGATGGCCGTTCCGGCTGCCCTGTTCACCCCTCCCGGGTGGGCCTGGACGGCGTACACCCTGCTCTTCGGCGGGGCAGCCCTGCGGTCCGCCTGGGCGGCGCGCAGGGGCGGACACCATCTCCACCATCTGATCGGCTCGCTGGCCATGGTCTACATGGCCGCCGCCATGGCCCCCGGCCCCGGGGGCGGCCCGCACGCCGGACACGGCACGGGCGCTTCGGGCGCGGGCCTGCCTCTGCTGACCGGCGCACTCCTGGTCTACTACGCGCTCTACGTCCTGAGCGCCGCCGGACGCCTGATACCCGTCGCCGGAAGCGCGAGCGCCGGGGCCGGGACCGGCCTGGTTGCCGGGGGCCGGCACGCCCGACCCGAACTGGCTCTCGCCTGCCGGGTGACGATGGGCATGGCCATGCTCGCGATGCTGGCGGGCCTCTGACACGCACGTGCCGGGCGACGCTCTCCCGAGCGGCGCCGCTCATACCGTGCGCACACTGCGCATGCCATGCGCTTCCATGCGTCCGTGCGCCGTGGCGTACGTCACTTGACGGCCGGAGCCATATCGGCGCGTTCCGAGCGCTCATAGGCTGACCGCATGTTGGTCTCCCTCGCCCTGCTGATGCTCGGCGCACTGACCGCCGTGGCGGCTCCCCGCCTGATGGCGCGGGCCCGTTGGCCGGAGCGCGAGCCCGTGGTGGCCCTGTGGGTCTGGCAGTGCGTGGTGGCGGGGGTGCTGTTCTCCTTCGCCCTGTCGATGACGTTCAGCGCGGCGGCGGCCTGGCAGGCGGTCCGGGGCCATGTCTTCGCACCGGCCCCGCACGCGGTGGTCGAGGCGTACGCGCTGGCCGGGTACGGCCCCTGGTCGGCGGTGGTGGCCGTGGTGCTGGCCTTCGGGGGCGTATGGAGCGGGGCGATGCTGCTGCGCGAGGTACGCCGTGCGCGCAGGCGGCGGAGTCTGAGCCGAGCCGAACTGCTGGTCCGTTCACCGAACTTGGACGGCGAGGAGCCAGCCGACGCGCGGCTGGTGATCCTGGAGGGGCCGCGCCCCGACGCCTGGTGGCTGCCCGGCTCGACCCCACGCCTGGTCATCACCACCGCCGCACTGGTCCGCCTGAAGGGCCGTCAGCTGGACGCGGTCCTCGCCCATGAGCAGGGACATGCCAGGGCCCGGCACGACTGGCTACTGCACTGCTCGGCCGCCCTGGCCAACGGTTTCCCGCAGGTACCGGTCTTCGCCGCGTTCCGCGACGAGATGCACCGGCTGGTCGAACTGGCCGCCGACGACGTGGCGTCACGGCGCTTCGGCCGGCTGACGACCGCCCTCGCGCTGGTCGGACTGAACGAGGACCGGGGCGTCTTCGACCCGTGCCACGCCCAGGCCGGACAGGTACCGCGCCGCGTGAACAGGCTGCTGGAACCGGTGGAACGGCTGACCGCCGGGCACCGGCTCCGGCTCACCGCCGCGGCTTCGCTGGTCCCGCTCGTTCCGCTGCTGGTGGCGTTCGTACCGGCGCTCGGCACCCTGCGGCCGTAGGGGCGGGGGCGCGATGCTCCCGGACGACAGGTGCGGCGGCGGCAAGGGCATGGGGCGACGGTCGGAAACCTTTCGATCGAATCCTTAAAGCCCTTGCTGACAAAGCGGGTTCGGGCTGTCATGGACCACTGGGCCCGAGGCTGGGCCCAGGTCGCGCGAGACCGGACTCGAATCGGGGGAGACACATGGAGACACGTGGCTCGGCGTTAAAGGTTTTTGTCCCCATGAAGTACGACCTCGGCGGAACCATCACCGACCCCAGACGGCTGATGGAGGTGGTGGAGGCCAGGCACGGCGCGCTGACGGTCGACATGACCATGCTGCGCAGCTGGAATCTGTCCTATTTGGCCGGCCACGCACCGGTCGTCTCCTGCGCACTGCCCGGCGGGGAGACGACGCTCGCCGGGGGCACCTGGTCCTTCGACTGCCGGATGCGGGTGTACCCATGGCTCGGCGTCGTTTCGGTCGACTACGCGTTCACCCTGGTCGCCGGCACGGCCGACATCGAAGCCTTCTACGACGACCTGGTCGAGTGGAAGAACCGGGACTACCTGCCCTACCTCGAACAGTGCGACGCGCTCAGCGACAATCTGAGTCTGCGTATCCCGGCCGGCCTGCGGGCCGACGACTGCGAAACCCACGGATCAGCGGTGCGGTCGCTGCGGGTCGCGGCGGCCGACATCATCGAACCCAGACCGTTCTGCTATGCGTTCCACGACTTCCGCCTGTGCTTCGTCGGCAACCTGCGAGACCTTCCCGGCGAACGCGTGCGGCAGTTGCTCTGGCTCTCCGACGGCACGGCCGCACTCCCGGAAGACGGAATCGCCGATTTCCTCGACTTCAGGGGCCTCGAAATCGCGAGTTCTGGCTGGTCGACGGTGATCCGGGGAGAGTCCGGATCGGTGGCGGCCGAGGCCGAGACAGTCACCTCACTGCTGAACCTGGTTCACGCCCAGTGGTACGTCTGCCAGCTGTGGATCAACGCCCACGACCTGCGTGGACAGTCGTCGGGCGCCGGCAGAGGACTGGCGGGCGCCCACGTACTGTCCCAGAACCAGACGGCTCTCGTTCAAGACCTGTCGGAGATCGACAATCTCGACGTCATGCTCAAGGACCCGGTTCTGCTGCGGGTCGCGGAGTACCTGGAGACGAACCTGAAGGTCCGACGGCACAAGGAGACTGCCATGTCACGCCTTCACGCGCTGGAAAATCACTCCCGCCAGCTGGGCGACTACAACAACGAGACCGAACTCCGGCGCGTGCAGGTCCTGTTCGCCATCTCTGCGGCTGCCGGAATAGCCAGCCTCGTTCCCTCCCTCACCGACGTCGGATTCACCTTGCTCCATGTGGTTGCCACCGTCATCCCCCTCCTTGGTTTCTGGGCCCTGTTCGCAGTAGATTTCACGCGCGTGCGCCGACGGCCGAGGACGCGACGCCGACGGCCCTGAGCGGCCCGCCGGGCCGGCACGGGCGTCGGCTCGACGAAGGAGTGGCGTGAGCGACATCAGCACACAGTGGTACCGGCCCGGGACAATTCCCCAAGCTGAAGTGCGCGAGCTGACGGAGATGTTCAGTGAGGTCGCCGGCGAGTTCGTCCCCCCGCTGACTCTGCGCGGGGGGACCGCCGTGACCGACCTGCGTGAGCGCGCCCCCGGCGCCCCGGACGCCCCCGACCCGGGCAACGACTACCTGGAGGAAATGCTCCGCCAGGACCTCGTCATGTCATGGCACGAAGGGCGGGCCGCCGGCTTCGTGTCCTTCCGGAGCAACCACCAGGACCCGCGCTTCGCCGACCTGAGTCCATGCCTGTACGTCAGCACCATCGCGGTACGGAGGCAGTACCGGCGGCACGGCATCGCGCGCGTCCTCTACCAGGAACTCTTCGCTCTCCCGGAGTCACTGCCCCCGTGGATCGTGCTGCGGACCTGGTCCACCAACGCGGGCCATCTCGAACTCCTCGACAGCCTGGGATTCTCCACCGTCCTCCGTATCGAGGACGACCGCGCCGCCGGAGTGGACACCGTCTATCTCGCGGCTGACCGCACGGGGCCGGCGAAGGGGGGAGCACCCGCCTCGCAGGGCGCTCGGGGGCGGGGTTCCTCCCGTTAGGCGCGGCCGTACGCCTCCGCGCGCCAAAACCCACCCGGCCCCCGCCGTTCCGCACGGGGCGGCGTCCACCGGGAAGCGGGTGGTTTCGGCGAGTATCGCCGCATGTCCTCTCCCGTCCGCGCCCCCGCGCGGCCTTCCGGGTCGGCGACGGTCACGCGTGCGGTGCGGACCGGGGCGGTCTGCGGCGCGCTCGCTCTCGCCCTGCTGGTGATGGTGGTCACGGCCTGGCCACCCCTGATGACCGTGGACCGCGCCGTCGCGGACGGGCTGCACCGCCGTGCCGTCGCCCGGCCCGGGGAGGTCCGGGTCGCCCGGGTGCTGACGGACTGGGTGTGGGATCCGTGGACCGCGCGTGCCCTGATCGCGGTCGCCGTCGTGGCCCTGTGGTGGCGCGGGGCCCGGCTGCCAAAGCGTGTTGCGGAAGTAGCGCCGTCCGCCCGGAGGGCGGGTCCGGCGGCGTCCGGTGCGTGCGATCGCAAGGCGGAGGGTCGCCCCGATACTGGATGTATCGGGGCGATCCCGACAACGCGGCGAGCGTGCGTGCCAGGCGCCGCCGGACAGGCGG
>NZ_JBSFVR010000217.1:0-12459 GCF_053592415.1 Streptomyces sp. NPDC002690
TCGTGTCCTTCTCGGCGATCGTCACGGGCTCGGTGTTCACACCGGCCATCGAGGCGAGAGTGATCCGCCCGTTCGCGCCCTCCGGGACCACCGTGCCCGGACCTGGTCCTCGCCGACTTCAGGCTCCACCGCGAGTGGTACGGGGTCGACGGCTGCTTCCTGGACCAGGTGACCTCCACCTCGGTGGACCTGCCGGCATGCCGCCGGCTGGTGCGCCGGGTCAGGCGGGAGGGGGCGCGGGCGGTGGTGCTGAACCCGGGGGTCCAGCCGGCCCCCGGCTACACCCGGCTCGCCGACCTCACCGTCACCTTCGAGGGACCCTGGTCGACGTACGTCTCGGCCTTCACCCGGCCGCCCAAGGCGGGGAAGGAACCTGCCGACCGGCTCTGCCACCTGGTCTACGGGGTGCCGGAGGCGCTCGTACCACTCGCGGTGCGCACCGCGGCCGAGCGGGGGGCAGCGGTGTGCGGGCCCGTCACGGGCGAACTGCCCAACCCCTGGGCAGCGTTGTCGCCCGCACTGACCGGGAAGGAACGATGAGGAACACCATGGCGACCTGGCGGGCGGCCCTCGTGGCGCTGCTGGCGGCGGCGGCGCTCACGGCGTGCGGCGGTACGACGGACGAGGACCGGGCGGGAGGGGCGGGCGAGAGCCCCGCCTCCCCGGACGCGCCCGCGCGCGACCCGCACGCCTCCCGGACACCCACGACGTCCGCGACCCACCGGCCGTCACCCGGGTCGTCGGCTCCGGCCTCCCCGACGACAGGACCGGCCACCGCGTCCGCGCCCGCGCCCGCGAAGGGCGGCTCCACCGGCTGGTGGCGTCCCAAGCCGGGACTGGACTGGCAGTGGCAACTCAACGGCCGGGCGGACCAGTCGGTGGACGTGCCCGTCTACGACATCGACGGCTTCGAGAACTCCGCCGCCGACGTGGCCCGCCTGCACCGCGACGGCCGCAAGGTGATCTGCTACATCAACGTCGGCGCCTGGGAGGACTTCCGGTCCGACAAGGCCGCCTTCCCCGCGTCGGTCCTCGGCTCCGGTGACGACTGGGACGGCGAACGCTGGCTGGACGTACGGCAGATCGCGGTACTGAAGCCCATCATGGCCAAGCGCTTCGACATGTGCCGCGCCAAGGGGTTCGACGCGGTGGAACCGGACCTCGTCGAGGCGTACAACAACGACAGCGGCTTCGACATCACCGCCGCCGACCAGCTCGCGTACAACAGGATGATCGCGAAGCTCGCCCACGAGCGCGGCATGGCCGTGGGCCTGAAGAACGACCTGCCGCAGATCCCCGCCCTGCTGAAGGACTTCGACTTCGCGGTCAACGAGGAGTGCGCCCAGTACGACGAGTGCGGCGAGCTGACGCCGTTCGTCGAGGCGGGCAAGGCGGTCTTCCACGTCGAGTACGAGGTGCCCGCGTCCGACTTCTGCGCGGACTCCCGCCGGCTGGGCCTGTCGTCCATGGAGAAGAAGCTCGAACTGGGGGTGTGGCGGAAGGCCTGTTGACGCCTTCGCCCCCCGGGGTGTGGGCCACGGCGAGGAAAATCGATGGGCCGCCGCGGGGGGATCTGCCACGATCACCGGATGGGTGCATTGGACGCAGTGGCGGACCGGGTCGCCGCAGGGGCCACCGTGACGTTCCGTCCCAGCGGCACCTCCATGGTGCCGCTGATCCGCCACCGGCAGCAGGTGGTCGTCGCTCCGGTCGACCCGTCGGCACTGGAGACCGGGGACATCGTCCTCGCCCGTGTCGCCGGGACGGTTTACCTGCACGTGGTGTCGTCCGTGGATCCCGCGAAAAGGCGGGTGCAGATCAGCAGCAACCGGGGCCGCGTCAACGGCTGGACCGGCTACGCGCGCGTCTTCGGCATCTGCGTGGCGGTCGACGGTGTCGCCCGGAAAGGGACCGTGGACAAGGCGGTCGAAGCCGGCTCGAACGGCTGCTCCTGAACCTGACGCTCCAAGCCTCGCGGCGGTCCCGGGCGCGGCTGTCCGCCGGGGCGCGCGGCGGACGCGGGAATGCCCGCACGGGGGGCGGGGCGCCGACGAATCCGTGTACGGAAAACCAATTGTGGCGATTCCGGGACATCCACCACGGGCGAACACGGGCAGGCATGACGTCGACCATGGTTCCGGCGGCGATCAGCCGCAGGCCATCGAACAAGGCAAGGAACGTTCTTTGATGCGTACCAACCAGAGGATCGGCGTCGTCCTCGCCCTCACCGTGCTGACGGGCGGGGCAGTGGGCGCGGGAGTCGTGCAGGCCGCTGCGGCGACGAACGGAAGCGGTGCTCCCTCGGCCTGCCGTCCGGCCAACCACACGGCGACGATCGCTCCGTCGGACAGCTCCGCGGGTCACCGCCACTACCGCGTCACCCTGACCGCGCCGCGCGGGTACGAACCGTGCGAGCTGGCCGGATCGCCCAGCGACGCGCGGTTCCTGGACCACGGATCGGACAGCGGCATCACGGCGGGCACCTACGGCGACCAGGGCGGTGCGGTGACCTTCGGGCCGGGGCACCCGGTGCACTTCGACATCCAGGTCCCGAACACCGGTCTGGTCACGTCCGTGGACGAGGCGTCGTTCACGCTCCGGGCTCCGGGCGGCGAGATCCCCGGCGCGTCCTTCGCCGAAGGGGCGTTCACGGTGGCCGCCGGCACCCTTGTCGGACCGGTCCAGCAGGGCGCCTGACCGTCCTCCGCACCGGTGGCGTTCTGCGGGCAAGCCCTTGGGACGCCACCGGTCGTGAGCCGGTTCAAGCCGGTGACGCGCCCCGGCAGGTTCTTCACCGATCGCGCGGTGCGGGATGATCGGCCCATGAGCGAGATCATCTTGATGTCGGATCCGACCGTCACCGCGATAACCGTCGCGGAGTGCGGGGAGCCCCTCGTGGACGTCCGTGAGGACGGCCGGCTGCTGGTCGACACCCGCAAGCAGGACCCGGCGGACGCCTTCGCCCACCTGCGCGCAGGCGTGCTGCGGCGGCTGATGGAGGCGCAGGCGTTGCTCCCGGAGGGCCTGCGGCTGCTGTTCGTCGAGGGATACCGGCCGCCCGCCCTCCAGCGCGCGTACTTCGAGGAGTACGCCGACCAGCTGAGGGCCGCCCACACCGACTGGCCCGCCGACCGGATCCACTCGGCCGCCAGCCGGTACGTGTCCCCGCCCGAGATCGCCCCGCACAGCGCCGGCGCCGCCGTCGACCTGACTCTGGTCGACGCCGACGGCCGGGAACTGGACATGGGCACCCGGATGAACGCGGACCCCGAGGAGAGCGACGGCGCCTGCTACACCCATGCCCCCGGCATCGGCGCGGAGGCCCGCGCCCACAGGGACCTGCTGGGTTCCGCGCTCACAGCCGCCGGGCTGGTGAACTACCCCACCGAGTGGTGGCACTGGTCCTTCGGCGACCGGTACTGGGCACTGATCACCGGGGCGACCGCGGCCGTGTACGGCCCGAAGGAGCCGGCCCGGCAGGTCTGACGGCCGGCACGGGCGGTGGGCCCGGCCCGAACCGTTGACTTGTGACGCCCCATGTGAGGGGTCCGCGAAGCGGGGCCCCTGCGGCATACCGACAACAGGGAAAGACCTTTCCGATGCACGCACGGACCGCACGACCCATACGTTCCCAGCACACCGGTTCCGCGTCCGCCGTGGGCGAGGGCATCGCGCCGTTCACGTCTTCTCTCGTCAGGACGGTGTTCAGAGACGTCACCGCGCTGCAGGTCTCGCCATCGGCCGCCCGTGCCGCCGCGGCGGTGACACGGACCGTCCTGACGGACCTGATCGACGGCGCGCAGCGAGCGGCGGGGGAGGCGGACCGGAGGAAGCTGCTTCCCAGGGACCTGGTGACAGCCATCGACCGGGATGTCGAGCTGGAGGTGGGAGGTGCCTGGTACCACCACAGCCCCACGTTCAAGGGGCTGACCGAGGTCGTGCACGACGCCGGGGGTGCCGTCGTAACCGCTCCCCGGCGCAGCAGGTCACGCAAGCACAGCGCTGTCGTGGGTGCCCACAGGTTCGAGACGGCGATCAGGAAACTGCTGCGCGACCGGGGCGCCGCGGCCGTCCCGACGATGGTCCGCGACCTGGACGGGCTCGCGAGCGTGTTCCTGACGGACCTGGCCCGGGACGCGGCCATGGTCCTCCGGGAGGGCGGGATCAGACGGTTCGGCACGGTCACCTTGATGGCGCCGGGCGAACCGTCCGAGACGCGCTCGTCCGTGCCGGAGTCCGTCCAGACCCTGTCCACCCGTACGGGAGACGGGCGGACCATCGGCAAGGACGACGTCCTGGCCGCCACCATGATCCAGTTGTTCGGCGACGTCAGGCAGCGAGCCCTCGCCGCGGCGCGCGAAGCGGCAGGGACCGGCGCGGGCGGCTGAGCGGCGCCACGGGGATCGCCGCCGGACGCGTTCACCGGGCCATGCATGACGGATCGTCCTGTCAGTGCCGCTGCGTAGGGTGAACCCGACGATCGGTTCAGGGGTGAGGGGCGAACGCGTGGGCGACGGGATTCGGTGGCTGGTCGACCTGGAGCACTGGATGTCCAGCGTGGTGTTCGCACGCGGGATATCGGCGCAGGAACTGGCGGTGCGTATGGGAGGCGAACGGGACGGCGCGACGGAGCCGATCACCGACGCCGAAGCATGGGAACTCGGCGAGTGGTACCGGCCGGGCGAGGACGGCGACGGTGTCGTACGGGTCGGAGAGCATGGAGGCTGGTCCTACGCCTTGGAGTACGGGGACTCGACCGGCGGGGACCTGCTGGCCGAGATCTCCCGAGAGGGCGTTGAAGCCGTCCACTACGTGCCGATGATGGAACACCCGCCGGCCACGGTGCACTACGCCCGGGACGGCGTGGAACTCTGTGGATTCGGGCTGGGCGAGGAGATCTGGCGCTGGGGCCGGGAGCCCGACCTGCTGCTCGCCGAACTCGTGAGCGGGTCCGTGCTCCAGCCCGACGGGAAGACGTGCGTCGCACCCGAACGGGAGCACTACGCCGTCACCTACCGGCGCACCCTGGCCGTCGTCGAGCAGCGGTTCGGACTCTCACTCCCTCCGGACTGCCTCGAGGAAGCCCGCCTGCCGGCGTACGCGGTGCGTGGTACCCCGGACATGCGTGTCCGACCTCTCGGGGTGTGACCGCGAAGTCCCGTGCCGGAACGCAGTTCCCCACCCCCAGGGGCAGCCCTCACGCCACCCGGTCAGCCCGGCGCCCCAGGTGGTGGAGCAGCGAGGACGCGTCGTCCGCCGCGGCTGCGGGTTCGATCGCCGAGGCGTACGCGAAACCGCGCAGCGGCTCCACGAGGGCCTTTGCGGCCGGGCGCAGGGCGCGGGCGAGCGAGGGCGTCAGCGACGAGGGCTGCCCCGTGGCGACGGCGATGTCCCACGCGTGGATCGCCAGGTCGAGCGCGGCGGCCCCCACCGCGACGGCAGCCGGTACCTGGAACGGCGGAAGCGGCACCGGAACGGCGGGAGCCGCGGGATCGATTCCGCCGAACGCCCGGGCCGAGTCGGCCAGTACGGCTTCCAGCAGCTCGTCCGGCGCGCCGTCCAGCGAGCCGGAGGGCGAGAACGGGTCGTACGACGGACCGGGCCCGTCCGTGATCTTCGAGACGAAGGCGGCCTGGTCCCCGATGGCGTGTCGCAGTACCTGGGTGACGTTCCACTGGTCGCAGGGGGTCGGCAGGTGCCAGCCTTCCGGGGCGACCTTCGCGACGACCGCCCGCATCGCGGCGTGGGCCTCGTCCAGGACGGGCCACTCCGTCGCCGCGGCGACTTCGGTCCTTTCGGACTGCCCTGTGGTGCCGGTGCGGTCCTCGGGCGTGATGTCACTCATGGAACTCGTCGCCTCCTGCGTCGCCGTGTGATGGGGTCACATCAGGGCCTGTATCGAGTTCCGGGCCGGGCGCGGCGTCCAGCCCGGAACTCGATACAGGCCCTGGAGCCAACGCGGGCGCGTTCGGGGCGCTTTGACCTGCGGAAGACGCGTGTGACGCCCGGTGGCACGGAGAGCCGCCCGCCGGCGGCGGGACGCGCGGACTGTCCGGCGGCCGCCGCCGAGAGCGCTGTCCCCGTCACCACCACCCGAAGGCGAAACACGCCAGAGCGGGACCGACCACCACGGACACGAGCCCGCACCGCAGGAGTTGGCGGAAGAGTGGCGTACGGTCCTCGGGCTTCGCGGCGCCGAGGATCAGCCCGCCCGTGATGCCCAACGGGTTGATGTCGACCAGGATCGAGGCCAGCGCGACCGCGAGTACCGCACCGACGGGCGACGCGCCCTCGGCGACCACGGCGGGAACCAGCGGGATCGTGGTCGCGAAGACCGCGATGGAGCTCGCGGCGAAGGAGGTGACACCGGCGATGTAGCAGAGGACGAGCAGGCTCAGCATCGGAGAACCGTCCACCCGCAGCAGATCGCTGATCCGGGTGAAGGCACCCAGGTCCTGCATCAGCCCGACGTAGGTGAGCAGCCCGCCGATGAGCAGCACGATGTTCCACGGGATGCGGGAGATGATCTCGTTCGGATCCAGCCGGAGCGCGAGCTGCTGGACGACCGCGGCGGTGAGCCCCAGGTAGCCGATGTTGATGTCGAAGCCGACCGACAGCACCACCACGGCGAGCAGGCATCCCAGGGTCAGGTAACGGCCCCAGACCGGCGTCGGGGCGCGACCGGCGGTCTCCTCGGCGGCGGACTTCCCCGTGTCGGACGAGGCGTCCCGCGAGGCGCCGTCGGACGAGGCGTCCGGCTCGCCGACCGGCGTGAGACGGCCGCGCGGCATGGTTCCGGTGCGGTACCCGAACACAAGACATCCGGCGCAGATGAGGAGGCCCGCCAGCAGCCCGCCGAGGAAGAAGGTGACCGGCGCGGAACCGGGCAGGTCGAGCCCCATCTTGTCGCCCAGGTTGTTGGCGCTGGTGCCGAACACGGCCAGGGGCGAGAGGAGACCGCTGATGATGCCGGTGATGCCGAGGACGGCCGCGATGAACGGGGGGATCCCGTACCGGGCGGCGAGCCCCAGTGCGATGGGCGCGACGATGGCGGTGGCGGCGGCCGGCAGGGTGCCGACCGCCGTCAGCACGGCACCGACCAGGAACGGCACCAGCGCGACCAGCAACGCACGCCCCCCGACCATGCGGAGCACGCCGTCGAGGAGCCAGTCGAGCGTGCCGTTGATCTGGGCGACGGCGAACAGCGCTGTTATCCCGACCAGCAGGACGAAGAAGTCGCCCGGGAAGAACGCCGTCACCTCGTCCGCGGTGCGGTCGGCGGCGAGACCTACGAGGAAGGCGGCCGGCAGGGCCGCGAGCCCGATGTTGAACCTCGGGACGAGCGTCGCCAGGAAGAGGGCGACGAGAACGACGATCGAGACGTCGGCCATGGACATCGTTGAGTCTCCCTGGATCAGATGACGCCGCGGACGGCGAGGTCGTCGATGGCGGCGGGTTCGAGGCCGAGTTCGCCGAGCACGGCACGGGTGTGCTCACCCAGGTGCGGCGCACCGCGGTCGACGATCTGGCCGAATCCCGAGAACCGTCCGGCGGAGCCCTGCACCAGGCGGGTGCGTCCGTCGTGCTCGTCGGTCACCTCGACCACCGATCCACGCGCCCGCACATGGGGGTCGGCGCAGATGTCGGCGGCGGAGTTCACGGGCCCGCAGGCTACGCCCGCCTCGTCCAGCAGCTTGGTCAGGGGCGCGAGATCGTGGTCGGCCACCCAGGCGGCCACCCGCCCCTCGATCTCCGCGCGGTGCTCGATCCGGGCCGACATGGTGTCGTACGCCGCGAGGTCCGGGGCGTCCATCGCGACGACCAGCCGGCGCCACATCTGCTCCGTCGACGCGGGCAGGGCCATCCAGCGCCCGTCGCGGGTGCGGTAGAGGTTGTTGGGGCTGATGTGCGGATTCTCGTTGCCCTGGCGTTCCCTGGCCTCGCCGGTCTCGCCGTAGTCGACGATGAAGTCCTCCATCATCCGCAACAGCGGCTCGTACAGCCCGATGTCGGCCAGCTGGGGCTCGCCCGTCAGGTCACGCTGGCGCAGCGCGAGCATCGCCGCGAAGGCCGCGTAGATCCCGGTGACCCCGTCGGCGACCGGATACCCCGCGAACACCGGCGGACCGTCGGGGAATCCCGTGCGATGGGTCAGCCCGGCGAAGGCCTCCGCGACACGGGCGAAGCCCGGGCGCTCCGCGTACGGGCCGGTGCGCCCGAAGGCGCTCACGTGCACCATGACGAGGTCGGGCCGGTGGGCGAGAAGGTCCTCGAAGTCGATGGAGAACCGGCGCAGGGTCGCCGGCCGGAAGTTGGTGACCACCACGTCGGCGGTGGCGGCGAGCCGGCCGACGAGGCCGGCGGCCTCCGGGTGGTGCAGGTCGATCGTCACGCTGGACTTGTTGCGGCCGACGACCGCCCAGCCGGCGGAGACGCCGTCGTCGTCGAGCGGCGGGTAGCCGCGCGCGGGGTCACCCGCACCGGGCTGTTCGACCTTGATCACCTCGGCGCCGAACTCGGCGAGGAGGGAGGAGGCCAGGGGACCGGCGAGGACGGTCGAAATGTCCAGGACACGCACGCCATTGAGAGGTCCGGGCACGAAAAATCCTTTCACGAGCAATCAGCACGTCACGGCGATGCGTGACCCGCGTCACGATGTCGTGGCACGTTCGCTGCGGGAAGATGCCGCCCACTGGATCCCGTGATAGCCAATGGCAATACCCTGGGCCGATGCGAGTCGAACGCGCCCGGTACTTCCTGGCCGCGCTGCGCACGGGATCTCTCCGCTCGGCGGCGGCGGCCTGCGGTGTCAGTCAGCCCACCATCGGACAGCAACTCACCGTGCTGGAAGAGGAGTTGGATGTCGTCCTGCTGACCCGGAGCCCGGGAGGTGTGCGCGCGACACCGGCCGGTGAGGCGCTCGTCGGCCCGTTCACCCGCCTCGTGGCGGCCGAGGACGCCGTGCGCGAGGCGGCGCTGGCCTCCAACGGGACCTACCAGGGCCGGGTGTCCATCGGCGGCGGTTCGGTGACCGTCGAGACGATCGTCGCCCCGGTCGTCGGGCGGCTGCTCGCGGACCACCCGGGCCTGCGTTTCTCCGTGCGCGAGGGTCCCTCGGGCGACATCGAGAGCGCGGTGCTGGGCGGCGACCTCGACCTCGGCGTGGTCACCACGCCCGACGAACCCGCCCCGAGCGGCCTCGCCCGCAGGCGGCTGATGACGGCACCGCTCGGCGTCCATACCCGGCCCGACCATCCGCTCGCCCAGCGCGACGAGGTGACCTGGGACGACCTGGAGCACTGGCCGATCGTCACCATGAGACCCGGCACCGTCCTGCACCAGCGGCTGCGCAGACACCTCCCCAAGGGGCAGGTGATGGTCGAGGCGATGTCGGCGCGCACCGTGCAGACCATGGTCGCCCGAGGTGCCGGTATCGGACTCCTCGCCCTTTTCGACACCCGGCAGTCGGCAGGCGACCTGATCTGGCTGCCGCTCGCGGACACGGAGCCGGTGGAAGTCAGCCTGGTCCAGCGCGCCGACAGCCAGCCCTCCCGGTCCTCCACCGTCGTACGGCGGCTCATCACCGCCCGCGCCGACGAACTGCTGGGACGCCAGGCCTGAGCGGGCCGGAGCGACCGGCCGCCCCCGGCGGTGTGCGGAGAGCGACCGTGTGCGAAACTCGGCGATCATCTCAGTGGAGCGGGAGGCCCCCGGAATGTCGGACGCCACCAGCAACCCCATCCACCTGGGCGCGGTGGTGGACGGTCTGGCGAAGAACCCCGCGCTGCCGCCCGAAAGCTTCCACCGGCTCTTCGCCCACCGCAGGGGACGTGGCGAGATCGCCAAGCGGCCTGACCTGACCGACGACATGATCGGCGCGATCATTGCCGTCGGCGACGTCTGGCTCACCCACTCGCTCGCCCTCAACAGGGCTCTGCCGTACGCGTGTCGGATGACGCTCGTCGGGCATCCGGACCCCGGAATCCGGGTGGCCGTCGCGGTCGCCGCAACCGATGCACCGCGAGAACTGTTCGAGAGACTGCTCACCGACCCGGATGCGCGGGTGCGCGAGCAAGTGGCGCGGAACGACCACGTCCCAAAGGATCTGCGCGCCCGGCTGGCGGCCGACCCGGACCCCGAAGTCCGCGCCGCGCTCGCCCAGTGGTGGACCCGGGCTCCCGAAGCGGTACGCCGCATCCTGCTGACCGATCCCGACGACTCGGTACGCGCGGGAGCCTGTTCGACCCACTACCGGCGGCTGCCACACCCCGTACCCCCCGCCGATCTGGTCCCCGCCTTGCTGGCCGACCCGGTCACGCGCGCCGGAGCGGTACGCCACACCGTGCTGGACGCCGAGGCCGCTTCCCGGCTGGCCGACGACCCGGACGAGGACGTACGCCGGGAACTCGCCGCACACCCCGGACTCCCGCCGTCGGTGCGCGACGTACTCGCCGAGGACTCCAGCGCGCTCGTCAGGATCCGCGTCTTCGCCCGTTTGGACACCCCGCCCTCGACCCGTGCCGCGATCCACGCGTGGATCCTGACCGACGACCACGGGGTCGACTGGCTCGCCGACCACCACGAGGACCTGGACGACGACGCGCTGGACCGGGAGTTGACACGCCACCTGGCGCGGGTCGAACTCCGCACGGTACGGCTCCCGTGGGTGACGGCCGACCCCCTGCCGCACGTGGACTCGCCCTACGCCTGCTTCCGCGCGTCGGCCGCGATGTCCGACCGCCTCCCCTGGCACGTCGTGACCCGGCTGCTCCACGACGAGAAGAGCGACGTCCGTACGACGATGGCTCTGCACGCCCGTGACAGGATCGATCCCGCGACCGCCGAACGCATCGACCGGGGCTACCGACCGGCCAAGAGAACCGCGTGGCGTCCGGCCGACGAATTCCCCCTCCCGGCAGCCGTTCTGCGCCGACTGGCCACCGATCCCGAACCGAGAATGAGACAACTGGCCACGCGCGACCCGGATCTGCCGGTGGAACTTCTCCGCGCTCTGGCGGTCGATTCCGATCCGACGGTGCGCCGAACGGTCGCGGCCCATCCCGGAGTTCCGCTCACGGTACTGACACGGCTGCTGGCCGATCCGTCGGAACACGTCGGGACCGCGGCCGCCGCCAACCTTGTTCTGCCGCCCGCGGAGATGCACCGGCTTCTCGCTCTCGCCGGGCTGTGAGCACTCCGGCGTGCCGAGACACCGTCACGGCACGCCGCGGGTCGTCCCTCAGCCGCCCGACACCGCCGTCGTCGTGAAGCGGTCGCCGCAGACGAGCGGGTCGGCGGTCCGCAGGGTGAGCGCCCGGGTGGAGCCCGGCGGATAGACCTTGAGGTAGTCGGGCCGGCCCCAGCAAGGGGAGTCGGAGACGCCCTCGTTGTTGGTGTGCAAGGTGACCTCGGCCGTACCACCGGGGCCGATCGCCGTACGTGTACCGGCCGTTCCCTCGTGCGTGGCCGGGACTCCGACCGCGCTGCCGTCGCGACGGATCAGCGAGACACCGGGGTAACCCGTCAGTGCGCAGGTCTCCTTGGACGTGTTCGTGAACCTGAGCCGGTAGTAGACCTGCCCCGCGCCGGCGTCGGCGGGCGACAGGCTCATGGTCAGCGCCTCGGCCGCGCACCGCTGTACGGCGCTCGTTCCACCCGCGCCGGAAGGCGTGGCGGGGTCGGACGGTCCGGAGGGGGCCGGGGCGGTGTCCGAGGCCGAAGGGCTGCCCGCGGTCGGCTCACCGGACGCGATGGGCGCTTCGGGCGTGGACCCGCCCGGTACGGAGCTGCTCGCCCCGGCCGGTTCGGTGGCGCTGCTGCCGTTGCCGCCGCAGCCCGCCGCCGCGAGTGCGATCGACGCGGCCAGCACCGGGACGACGCCGAACCGGCGGAACCCACCGGAACGCGGCGTACGCGCGCGGGGCCCCGGGGCGGGGGAGCGGACGGCGGACGGTGTGGTGGTGCGCGGGAGAGTGTCCATGTCTCCCGCCTGCTCGGTCCCGCGCCGTCCGAACCTCTCCGTCGTGGAACAGGACCGGAATCGGTACCGGAAGAGGAAATACCTCGCGCGGAAACGTACGAACCGGGGCTGGTACGGCTCCGGGGCGCGCGCCGGAACGCACGAATCGCGCCGCGCGCCCGGTCCTGGGACCATGGAGCGGTCGGAACAGCAGCTTCCGTACGGTCCCGATCCAGCTGGAGGTGACCATGTCATCGAAGCGCCGGCGTAAGAAGAAGGCCCGTCGCAAGCATCCCGCGAACCACGGCAAGAAGCCTCAGACCTGACGTCCCGTCCCGCGTCCCTTCACCTCTCACGCGTCTCCCGCACCCCGCGATGCTCGTGCGGGACGCGCCACGGACAGCGGGACGGACGGGTTCTTGACGTGCCTGGCCTGCCACGACCCGGGTTCGGCCCCGCCGCACACGCGACGGGATGCCCAGGCCGGTCGCCGCCATGTA
>NZ_JBSFVR010000218.1:0-12452 GCF_053592415.1 Streptomyces sp. NPDC002690
CTTGCCCCAGTCGAAGACCGCGCCCAGGTAGTCGCCGTCGCTCCATTTGCCCGAAGCGTCCGCGGAGTCCCGCATCCAGTCGTTGCCGAGCTGCTCTGGCTCCGGCTCACCCCGGCCACCGTCGTCTCCTGGGACTTCCGCAAGCTGCCGGGCCCCCGCTGACCGGCCGTCGCCCGCCACCCGGCTCCCGGCCGGTGCCGCTCAGCCGTAGCTGATGGGCCGGGCGGGTCCGGCCGCCGCCGCGATCGCGTCGGCGAGCGGGCGAATGTCGTCGAGGGTGAGCGGTGACACCGTGATGCGCACTCCCTGGGGCGTGTCCGTCCGGAACCTCGCGCCGGGCGCCACCGCCCATCCCGCGTGCAGCAGCCGGGCGACGGCGCCGGTCTCGTCGCTGACCGGCACCCAGACGTTCATCCCGCTGCGTCCGTACGCGACGACGCCCCGTTCCGCGAGCGCGGCGACGAGCGCCGAGCGGCGTTCCCCGTACGCCCGGGCGACCGAGGGCGTGTCGACGGCGCCCGTGCTCCACAGATGGACCACGGCACGCTGGAGCAGCCGGCTCACCCAGCCGGGGCCCAGCCGCTGCCGCCCCGCCACCCGGTCCATGGTGACCCCGTCGCCGGTCAGCGCCGCGACCCGCAGGTCCGGTCCGTACGCCTTGGCCACGGACCGGACCACCGCCCAGTGGTGGGTGGTTCCGGCCAGGGGGTGGAACGGGACGTCGACGAACGCGTGTCCGTGGTCGTCCTCCACGAGCAGGACCCCTGGGTACGCGGCGAGGAGGGTGCGCAGCTCTCCGGCCCGCCGCGCACCGATCGCGGCACCGGTCGGGTTCTGGGCGCGGGCGGTGACGACGAGGGCCCGGACTCCCGCGCGCAGGGCCCGTTCCACTGCTGCGGGCACCGGTCCCTCCTCGTCGACCACGACCGGTACGGCGCGCAGTCCCATCGCGGGCATCAGGTCCAACAGGCTGCCCCAGCCCGGGTCTTCGACGCCGACCGCGTCCCCGGTCTTGAGATGGGCCGCCAGTACCCGCTCGATCGCGTCCAGGGAGCCGGAGGTGACGGCGATCTGGCTGTCGGGGACCCCGTCGGCGGTGAAGGCCGCGCGCGCGAACGCGTCGAACTCGGGCACCACCGGCAACTCGCCGTACATGCCCGGGTTTTCCCCGTAGGCCCGGACCGCCTCGGCGAAGGCCTCGGCCAGCGCGGGCAGCAGCGCGGGGTCCGGGTCTCCCTTGCCGACGTCCCGGCCGCCCGGCAGCGCCTCGATGCGCAGCGAGCCGCGCGCGGTGGTGGCGGGACGAGGGCGCACCCGGCTGCCTCGGCGCCCGTCCGTCTCGATGACCCCGCGCTCGCGCAGGGTTCTGTAGGCGGCGGCGACCGTATTGGGATTGACCTTCAGCTGTTCCGCCAACTCCCGCATGGGAGGGAGGAGTTGGCCAAAAGCAAGTTCACCCGAGCCCACCCCTCGTTCCACGCTCGCGGCAATGTCCGCCGCACGCCCACCCGTGATCCTGTATTCTCCTGGCACAAACAGCATTATGCACTAGTGCAAATGGAGACGCAATGTCGGACACCGTCGCTCCCGTCGACTCCCCCTCCACCGGGACCGCCCCGGCCGAAGACGACGCCCCCTACGCGGCCACCGGGCGCACCATCCCCACCAGGTCCAGGGAACGCGCCTCCTACGACCCCGCGGTCGTGCACCCGATACTCGACACCGCGTACCTCTGCCACCTCGGTTTCGTCCGCGACGGCGCCCCGGTGGTACTGCCGACGCTGTACGCCCGGGTCGGCAGGCGCCTGTACATCCACGGCTCGACCGGTTCCCGGCCGCTCCGGATGGCGAACACCACGGACCCGGGCCTGCCGGTCTGCCTGACCGTGACCCACGTCGACGGGCTGGTCCTCGCCCGCTCCGCCTTCCACCACTCGATCAACTACCGCTCGGTGGTCGTGCACGGCGTCGCGTACACCGTGACGGACCCCGACGAACGGCTGATGGCTCTCGACGCGATCGTGGACCAGGTCGTCGCGGGACGGTCCCAGGACTCCCGGCCGGCGAACGACAAGGAGCTCGCCGCCACCGCGGTCATCCGACTGGACCTGGACGAGGTCTCCGCGAAGCTCCGCACCGGCGGCCCCAACGACGAGCCGGAGGACCTCGCCCTGCCGTTCTGGTCGGGCGTGGTGCCGGTCGCGCGGACGTACGGCGCCCCGATCCCGTCCGACGACCTCGACCCGTCGATTCCCCTCCCGGACTACCTCGCGGCGCGCTGAGCCGTACGCGACCGGGGTCCGGCCCGGACCCCGGTCCCGCCGTCCTACGCGTCGCGCCCGGCGGACCGGCCGGCGATCGCGGCCTCGACCGCCCCGAGCAGCTCGTCCGACGTGAAGCCCAGGTCCTGCAGGACCTGGGCCGCCGGGTGCCCCTCGACGCGGATCAGGCCCAGCAGCACGTGCTCCGTGCCGACCCAGTCGTGACCGAGGTCCGCCGACACGCGTGACGCCTGCTCGATGACCTCCTTGCCCTCCGGCCGGAACGGGATGTGACCCCGTTGCGTCTTCCGCCCGTCCGGCTCGATCACCGCGTCGATCGCCTCGCGGACGCGCTGCTCCGACCCCGCCTTCGCGATCAGAATCCCGTGCGCCAGACCCTGCGGTTCGCCGACCAGGCCGAGCAGCAGATGTTCGGTGCCGATGAACTCGTGCCGGCGCGTCCGGGCGGCCTCCTGCGCCAGCACGATGCTGTGCCGGTTGAGCTTGGTGAACCGCTCGAACGGGTTGGGCGTGTGGCGCTGCTGGGCGGCCTGCTTGGTCACCCCGATGGCTTCGCCGATCTCGGTCCACGACGCGCCGCTCCGCTTCGCCTCGCCGACGTAGTGGTCGATGAGCTGGTCCCCGAGGTCGGAGAGGGTCTGGGCGCGGAGGTGCGCCTCGCTGATACGGGCCAGTACGCCGGCGTCGGGGCGCTCCTCGTCGAGACGGGCGATCAGGTCGGCCAGGCTGATGTTGAGTGGCGTCATGCGTCAATCTTAAATTGACGCTCCAGGGTCGTCAACCTGCAATTGACGATCCATTCGGTTTCGTCGCCGGGGCGCGTCACTGTCGGGCCTCACCACCGGAGCGTCGCCACCAGGTCGCGCCGGCAGGGGCATACGTCAGCGGAGACACTCGTCGGCAGAGCCGCGGAATCACCACCCGAAGCCGGAGGGGGTACCGACCGCCGTCAGACGGACGACCCGCCGGTACGCACTCCGGCGAGGCCCTCCCCCGCGGCACCCGGCACGGCCGGCCCCGACGCGACCGGTCCGGAGGGAGGTTTCGGGGCCGAGGACTGCGCGATGTAGGCGCCCGCCAGGACCACCAGCCCGCCGGCCAGTTGCGGGCCGGACAGGTGCTCGCCGAGCAGCACCCACGCGAGCACGGTCGCCACCACCGCCTCCAGGCACGCGACGACTCCGGCCACCTGCGGGGAGAGCAGCCGCACGGACACCACACCGGTCAGATAGGCGAGAACGGTCGCCAGCAGCACGACCCAGGCCAGCAGGAGCCAGGCGGCGACCGCGTGGCCGTTCATCCGCGTGGTGGAGCCGAGCACCGACCAGTCCATGCCCCAGGGGCGGGCGACCAGCGTGAGCAGCACAGCGCCGGCCAGCAGACCGTAGGCGATGACCCCCACCGGGTGGGGCGGCTCGCGTCGCACCCCGCCGCCTTCGCCCCCCGCGCCGTCGGCGGCAGCTGCGGGCGTGCCCTGGTCCGACAGGACGAAGTAGCCGACCTGACAGCAGGCCGCCCCGAGGGCGAGCGTCAGGCCGAGGGGGTCGAAGCGCAGTCCGGACCACACCTCCACGACACAGGCGAGCCCGGTCGCCGCGAGCAGCACACCGAGGACGGCGGCGCGGGTGACCGGCCGGCGCCGCACGAACCGGACCCAGCCCAGCACGAGGGCGGGCGCGAGGTACTCGACGAGGAGGGCCACACCCACCGGGATGCGTGAGATCGCGGCGAAGTAGCAGGCCTGCACACCGGCGACGGCGAACAGCCCGAAGCCGGCCAGCAGTGCGGGGCGCTCCCTCAGCAGGTTCCGGTGCCGCCACGCGGCGGGGGACATGACGAGCGCCGCCCCCGCCACCCTGAGCCAGACCACGTGCAGCGGATCGAGGCCCGCCTCGATGAGCGGCTTGGCCGCCACCCCCGAACCACCGAACGCGAACGCCGAGACCAGGGCGAGCCCCAGACCGGCACTTCTCCCCTGAGACGCCTGCATCGGCACATCATGTCAGGCGCGACCGTCATGGTCACTGCTGTCGCCGCGACTTCGCCGGTGCCGTTCCGCCATCGATTCCGGCTCGGCACCGCCCGCCATCGGGCGCGCCGACGCGCGTGTGCGCCATGGGCGACAGACCGGGCCCGGGCCTTCGAGGAACGGACGGCGGTCCGGTCTCGGAAGGTGAAGCCGGTCCCGGTCGTGGGAGATCGGCGCCGGTATCCGCGATTCGTGGCGGACGGCCTCGCACCCGACGGGAAGGCCGCTCCGCTCCGCCGCCGAGGCAAGAGATCGCGCCGTACCGACTCGACGGACGGCTCGGCCGACGGTGCGGCGGGGCTGACCGCGGCGCACTGCGGCGGACGGCGAAAAGGGCCCCGCGGTCATCCGACCGCAAGGCCCTTCGCCCCCCGCACTCCGCACTCACGGCCTCAGCTTTCGTCGGCCAGGATGAGGTAGAGCTTCTTCTTGGCCTCCCCGATGACGGCGAGTGCCTTCTTACGCTGCTCGGCGGAGCCGGTCTTCCAGACCTGACCGAACGCCTCCATCAGACCGAAGCCGGCCTGCCGGATCTCGTTCACGCTCTCCCAGTCGACACCGCGACCGGCATCCTCCCAGGGAGCGTCGGGGCCCGACTCGGCCTCCGCGGAACCGGCCTCGGTGAGCGTGAACAGCTTCTTGCCGCCCTCGCTCGCGCTGACGATCAGGCCCTCGTCCTCCAGCAGCTGGAGCGTCGGGTAGACCGAACCGGGGCTGGGCCGCCAAGCCCCGCCGCTGCGCTCGCCGATCTCCTGGATCATTTCGTAACCGTGCATCGGGCGGTCCTTGAGCAGCGCCAAGATCGAGGCACGCACGTCACCGCGTCGCGCCCGTCCCCGGCCGCCCCCGCCGCCCCGTCCTCGGCCGCCACCGCCGAAGGGTCCCGCTCCGAACGGGCCACTACCGAACTGCGGCCCGAAGGGACCGAAGGCCGAACGCCGACCGTCGAAGTCTCCGCGCCCCGGACGCCCGGGCCCGCCCTGTCCGCGGCCGCCTCGGCCGCGCTCGTTCTCGAATCCGTGTGAACGCATGACGCGCTCCTTCCGCTTCTCGGATGATCAGCACGTTCGTACCGATGGCTCAACGATATATCGGAACGTATCGCCAAGCAAGAGTTCCGAAAGAAGCGCCGCCTGACCTGCCGCGGTGAAGGTTGATGCCTGATGCCTGACCGTTCGTCCCAGCACAGGTTGATCGCCTCAGTGCCGGTCGTACGTGACCGCGATCGAGCGATCGCCTGTTACCCGTTGCGGCCGGGCCGTGGTGACGGCGCATAGTGGTGGGCAAGGTCGGCGGCGAGGTCACCGAGGTGAGCCCTGACCTCGGTGGGGCCGTGCACGGTGATGGAGCTCCCGAACGGCAGCAGTGCTCGCACGTCCTCCAGTCGCGGGAAGCGGATCGTCACCTTGTGGCCGGTGGCGGATTCGTCATGGCCGTCCCGGACGAGTCGTTGGCCAAAGATCCGTTGCGCCCGCTCGATCCGAGTCGGGTCGATGGTGGCGCTGACCTCTGTCGCGTGGTTGTTTTCCACTGCGCAACGAGCGCTGCAGCGACGGTGGCCAGGGTCTGGCTCTCGCGGATCCGTCGCGGCCGGTCGACTTCTTCCCACGTCGTGATCCGTTCGAGTCGGTACATCCGTGGCACTCGGGCACGGTCGGCGACGAGGTACCAGATGCCGGCCTTGGCGAACAGCCCGTAGGGATCCACGACCAGGTCGCGCGGGCATGCCTCGCGTGGGCTGTCGTACTCGATCCGTAGCCGGCGACCTCGCCGCACCGGGCCGATCAGCGAAGCCGGAGTCGTGCCGGAGGTACGCGCCGGGACCCAGGGACTGCTGTCCACGTGCACTACGTCGGCGAGCGGCAGGAGTTCATGGACTCGACGTGACTGTGCAGCGACGATCTTGGAGAGCGCCCGCCGGCTTTCGGCCGATGCGTCGAGTTCCGCACGTTGCTTCTCGTCCAGCCCGGTGAGCGACAAATGATCATGCTCGCCCGGCGTGAGTCGCGTGAGATCGAGCCCGGGCAGCATGGTCACGCCTCCGAGGCGGCCCCGTTGCGCGGTGACCGGCAGACCGGCGTCGCGGAGCCAGTTCAGGTCCCGGGTGATGGTTCGAAGGGACACCCCGAGCGCCGAGGCGAGTTCCTGTGTGGTCACGGCATCTCTCGAGGCGAGGAGCAGCATCAGGGAGAAGAAGCGGTCTGGCGTCACCCACCAAGTTTTTCGAAAATTGCGACACGATGCGGCGCATATCCCGGTCAAGCTGGTGGCTGCACGCCAACGACCTGCGAGAAGGAACCATGACCGCTTCCGTTGTGTCCATCGTCTACGTGAACGACGCTCCCGCCGCAGCTCGTTTCTACGGCGACCTCCTCGACATGAGCCCCTCGTTCGAGACTCCGGACTACATCACCTTCGGCCTCGGACCCGGCGCTGACCTCGCTCTGTGGTCCGGCCAGTTCGAGGATCTGTCACCGGACGTCCCACGCACCAGTGAGGTGTGCCTGGCCATCCGCGGAGGTGGGCCCGACGAGATCGACGCGATCTTCGAACAGTGGCGGTCCAAGGGCGTCACGATCCTGCGCGAGCCTCATGACCTGGGGTTCGGACCGACCTTCCTCGCGGCTGATCCTGACGGGAACCGTATCCGCGTAGCACCGCGGGGCTGAAAGACCGCGATGCGGCAGGCGCGCACGACAGGTATCGCGCCTGCCGTCGTCCGACTTCGAGAGGGCGACGACTGCCCCACGCGTACGCGCCCCTGAGCGTCGAGGGCCGTAGGCGGCTCGTGGAGCGGTGCCGGACATCTCCCCTCGCCATGTCGCTGAGACGGGTATCTCCGGCGCATGCGCCGGACGCGACTCCAACATCGGTCATCGCGCGGATCTAGTGCTGTGACCGCATAGGTTCACCGGGTTCCGCACTGGTCCGAGCGTCGCGGGGAACTCGGATGCGGCCGCATCCTGGGTCTGCGAGCATGCGTTGCTGTGGAGATCAACAACTTTGTCGTCCGCCGTGCGGTCGACTCCGACGCCGCTGCGGTGGCCGAGGTGTGGCTGCGTTCCTTCACGGCGGCGCTTCCGAGCGTGCGCCGGGCACATACGGACGACCAGGTCCGGTCCTGGTTCCGTGAGGTGGTCGTGCCCGGCCAGGAGACGTGGGTGGCGACCTTCGAAGACTCGGTCGTCGCGATGATGGTGCTGGACAGCGAAGACCTGGACCAGCTCTATCTCGATCCGGCCTGGCAGGGTCAGGGCATTGGCGGCCGGCTCGTGGATCTGGCGAAGCAGCGCCGTCCGGCCGGGCTGGCGCTGTGGACGTTCCAGGTCAACGAGCCGGCACGTCGCTTCTATGAGCGGCGCGGCTTCGTCGCTGGCGAATGCACCGACGGGCACCGCAACGAGGAACGTGAGCCGGACATCCGGTACCTGTGGCGACCTGAAAAGCAACAGCCCTGAGACTGTTCACGCCGCCTGGGCGAATGGTCGTCCACCCCAGCGGATGCCCTTCTGGCTGCGGACGCGGGCGCGTTCACGGCGCTGGGCGGCCAGGGCGTCGGGGTGCCGGGCGTTCTTGTTGCGCCAGCGCAGGTATCGCTTCAACTCCCGTGTCTGAACGGTGTGGTTGGGGTGGTGGGAGTTGGCGAGGGTGAACTGCCTCAGCGGCCCGACGTGCGCCTCGATGGGGTTCGCCCAGGAGGCGTTGGTCGGCGTGAAGCACAGCTCAACCTTGTTCTTCCGGGCCCATCGGCGAATCTTGCTGCCCTTGTGGGCGGACAGGTTGTCCAGGATCACGTAAATCGGGGCACCGTCCGGTCGGGCGGCCCGGATCGATTGCAGCGGCCAGGGACGGGACGGTGCCTATGTGACGGCGGTTGACACCCCCGAGGGTGTCGTCGCCGATCGAGTAGCAGCCGTGAAAGTAGGTGACCCCGTGGGTGCGGTGGAAGGTCGCCGGCAATCGGTCGGGCCTGCCCTCTTTCGCCCAGCAGGACCCGGCGGTGGGGCGGATGCCGAGCGGCCCGAACTCGTCGAAGGCGAAGGTGCGGTCGGGGCGCTCGGTCAGCGCGTACTCGATCCGGTCCAGCTTGGCATCGAGTCGGGTCGCTGGATTCCTTCCAGGTCTTGGTCCGCTGGAACGTCACGCCGCGACGGTGGAGCAGGCAGCGCAGGGCCTCGCGGCCGATGCGTATCGGTCGGGCGACGTTGCGCCGCAGATGGTCGGCGAGCTTGCGGATCGACCAGCGGGTGAAGGGCCTGCCGAGCTTGGTGGGGCGGGTGGTGGCCGTCTGGATGACGAACTCCTCGTCGTCATCGCTGAGCAGGCGGGGACGGCCTCCCGCCCACTGAGGGTCCAGGCAGGCCGGCCCGATCTCGTTGAGGCGGTGGATGACGTCGCGGACCGTGTCCTCGTCCGCCTGCACCAGGCGCGCGATCACCGGGACGGTGTTCCCGCCGGCCGAGGCCAGCAACATCATTGCCCTGCGGAACCGCACCGTGCTGGTGCTGCCCCGCCGCACGATCCGCTGCAGCTTCTGACCTCCTGCTCAGTCAGCCTGCGTACTCTGACTGGCCCTGCCATCGTGCCTCCCTGCGCCGATCGGACGTGTCGTCACATCCAACCGGCGCAAGGTCAGTCGGTACCAATCCGGTGATCGTTTCCGGTCAGAGCACCTAGTCCTGGCGCCGTGAGCACGGACGCGCCCTGGATGTGCGGCGGCGGTGAGCATGGCGGTGTGTCCGCCCGGCCACCGCCCGACCAAGACGACCATCACTCTGTTCGACGGGTCTGTAGTGTGCGGCAATGACAGGAAGCGAGCGGCTCGCGGAGCAGTTGGACTGGTACTGGCGCAAGAACCTGCGGCCACGGCTGGACGGTCTTACCGACGAGGAGTACTTCTGGGAGCCGGTGCGCGACTGCTGGAGCATCCGCCCACGTGACACGTCGACCGCACCGGTGTCGGAAGGCTCGGGGGAATGGACGATGGACTCCGCGTCCCCTGCACCGGTGACCACGATTGCCTGGCGGCTGGGGCACATCATCGTCTCGTGCCTGGGCTATCGGGTCGGATGGTACTTCGGCGGCCAGGACGTCGACCCCCGGACATTCGCCTATGCGGGGACCGCTGACGAGGCGCTGGAACAGCTCGATGAGATGTACGGGAGATGGAACGCGGGGGTCCGCGAGCTCTCGGACGCTGATCTGGACAGTCCGCCCGCAGTGGGTCCCGAGCGGTTTCCCCTGGTGAACAGGGTCCTGCACGTCAACAGGGAGCTGATCCATCACGGCGCCGAGATTTCCCTGCTGCGCGACCTCTACCGGTGGCAGGACGGAGCCGTACCGCGCCGTATATGACGCTGTGACCCGGGTATCCTCCGGCCTGTGCCGCGCAATTCGAAGAGCCATCGCCGCCTGGTGGCCGACGGGCGCACGTACTTCTGGTGGCAGCGCCACGGCCACCGGAAGGACGAGTCGGGCCGGTCCGTCGACTGCCGTCAGGTCCTCACCCTGTCCCCGCAGCCGTCCGGCAGCGGCGGACCGCTGCGCGTCGTCTTCGAGGCGGGGCCCGGCCGGTACGTTCCCGGCGGGTATCCCCTGGGCTCCGGGGACGTGGGGAAGGCCGGGGGAAGCTCGCTGAACCTGCACGAACCGGGCGCGGTCCGCGCTCTGCTCGACGTGGCGAGGGCCCACGGGTGGCAGCCGGAGAAGCCGGGACCGGTGGTGATGAACGGCTGGCTCCTGCTGGACGCCGCAGCCGCCGCCCAGGCGGCGCAAACCGCACGGGCCGAGCAGGCCCGGCAGACCGGGCAGAACCCGCGGACCCCCCCGGACCGGCCAGGCAGGCCCCGCGGCGAGCCCCTGAGGACCGTCCTGGTTACGGTCGCCCCATGAGGATTCGTATCGTCGACGCGTTCACCGACCGCCCCTTCGCGGGCAATCCCGCCGGTGTCGTCCTGCTGGACTCCGCGGCCTTCCCCGACGCGGGCCTGCTGCAGCGGATCGCCTCCGAGGTCAACCTCTCGGAAACGGCCTTCGCCCATCCGCCGGCGCCGGGCGGGGAGACGGACTGGGCGCTGCGCTGGTTCACCCCGACGACGGAGGTGGACCTGTGCGGGCACGCCACCCTCGCCGCCGCACACGTCCTGCACACGACGGGGGCGGCCACGGGCGCCGTACGGTTCGCGACCCGGTCGGGGGTGCTCACCGTCGTCCCACGCTCCGGCTCCGCCTACACGATGGACTTCCCCACCTCCTCCCTCACGCCCGAGCCGGTGCCGGAGGGCCTGGCCCGCGCTCTGGGCGCCGAGCCCCTCCTCGTTCTCGGCACCGCCGAACACATCGGTGATCTGCTGGTCGAGCTCGAAGACGAGGCGACCGTACGCGGGCTGACGCCCGACTTCGCGGCCCTCGTACGGTGTTCGCGGCGCGGTGTGATCGTCACCGCCGCGGCGGAGGACCCTACCCTCGGGTACGACTTCGTCTCCCGCGGCTTCTTCCCCCGGGTCGGCATCGACGAGGACCCGGTGACCGGCAGCGCGCACACCGCGCTCGCCCCGTTCTGGTCGGCCCGCCTCGGCCGCGACGCGCTGACCGGTCTCCAGGGCTCCGCCCGTACCGGGCTGGTCCGCACGGAGTTGCGCGGAGACCGGACGCTCCTCACGGGCGACGCGGTGACCGTCATCGACGGGGATTTGCTCACCGCGCTCTGAGCACCGCTGACCTGGTCACCCGCGACCGCAGGGTCGCCGAGGCCGCGCTCGGGCCGTGGGCTCCGGCATTCACGCACGGCGACCCGCAGATCGAGCACGTTTTCGACCCGTTCGCGCCAGGCCGTGAGGTCGACGTGCTGAGATCCCGGACGTGATGCCGCGCGGGCCCGGCCACTACGCGTACGTTTGTCGCCCCGTACCGCCGGACCTCACGGTGTGGGCAGCCAGTCCACCTTTCCGGCGAGGAGCGCGTATCCGACGAAGGCCCCGATGTCGAGGAGCGCGTGCGCGGCGACCAGTGGGCCGACCCGGCCCCAGCGGCGGTAGAGCAGGACGAAGACGACGCCCATCACCATGTTGCCGAGGAAGCCGCCGATCCCCTGGTAGAGGTGGTAGGAGCCGCGCAGCACCGAACTGGCCACCAGCGCGGCCCGGGGCGTCCATCCCAACTGGTCCAGCCTGCGCAGCAGGTAGCCGACCACGATGACCTCCTCCAGCACGGCGTTCTGCAGTGCAGAGAGGATCAGTACCGGGAACTTCCACCACACCTCGGGCAGGGACTCCGGCACCACCGTGAGGTTGAAACCGCCTGCCCGCGCGACGAGGTAGAAGGCCAGCCCGGCGCTGCCGATGCAGGCGGCCACCGCGACCCCGCGCCGCAGGTCCGGGCCCGGCCGGGTGCGGTCGAACCCGATGACCCGCAGACTCGCGCCCTCCCGCATCAGCAGGTGCGCCACCAGCGCGACAGGGACCAGAGCCGTTGCGATCCCGAACGTTTGCCACGCCAGATCAAGCCAGGGACGTCCTGGCGCGTAAGAGCCGTTGAGCGTCGCCGCCTGATCTTTCAAACCCCCCGGTTTCGTCAGTGATCCGACAAAACTGATGAGCGCGGAGACCCCGCTCGCACCCAACGACAGTGCGAGGACCAACACCGCCTCGGAGCCCAACGTCCTTCTGGAAAGCGACTCTTGGGGACAAGAATCAGCCACACGCCCCACCTCCACCGGTCCACCCACCTTTTGTTCTGCAATCGCGTCTCATGCCGCCCGCCGCACCGCTAGGGTCTCGAAAGCAAGTACGAAGATCATGCGCGACAGGCCGGGGGACCCGGCCGTGTCCGACCATTCCCGTCGGGCTGTCGGCGTCCGGTGCGGCACTTCGCGGCGTTGTCGGACCGCCCGTGTACATCCAGTACACGGGCGATCCTCCGCCTTGCGACGCACCGCCCCGGACACCGCCCACTGATTCCGACGCGAACTGTTCAGACACGGCCCAGCACCATCACCGATGGTGCGGTCCCCCTTTCCTTGTTTCATTCTCAAGGAGGGGCACCACCGACATGGGACGTCACAGCTTGCCCGACCGCTCCGCGGCGGACAGACCCGGGGCCGCGTCCGCGCCGCCCCGCCGCCGGGGGGTCGCCGTCGCCGG
>NZ_JBSFVR010000219.1:0-12369 GCF_053592415.1 Streptomyces sp. NPDC002690
GGGCGCTGGCCCGCCGCGCTCAGACGGCCGTCGCGAGCGACACCGCGAACCTGCCCGCCGAGTCCGTCCACCACTGATCGAGTCGCATCCCCGCCGCGCCCAGTTCGTCGCGCACCCGCTCCCGGCGGAACTTCGCCGACACCTCCGTACGGAGCTCCTCGCCCTCCTCGAACGACACCACGAGATCCAGCTCATGGATCTTCACCGTGAGCGCCGATCGGGCCCGCAGCCGCATCTCGATCCACTCCGCGTCCGCGTCCCAGCGGGCGACGTGGTCGAACGCGTCGGGGTCGAAATCCGCGTCGAGCTCGCGGTTGACGACCTCCAGGACGTTCTTGTTGAACGCCGCGGTCACCCCGGCCGCGTCGTCGTACGCCGCGACCAGCGTCTGTGGCTCCTTCACCAGGTCCGTTCCGAGCAGCAGCGCGTCACCGGGGGAGAGGATCGAGCGGACCGAACGCAGGAAGGTCGCCCGTTCCTCGGGGAGCAGATTGCCGATCGTGCCGCCCAGGAACGCCACCAGCCGTGGGCCCGGGGTCCCCGGCAGGGCGAGTCCCCCGGTGAAGTCGGCGATGAGCGCGTGCACGTTCAGCTCCGGCCGCTCGGCGAGCAGCGCCTCCGCGGCCCCGGTCAGCGCGCTCTCGCTCACGTCCACGGGGACGTAACTGTGCAGCAGCCCCAGCGCGTCGAGCAGGTGCCGGGTCTTCTCCGAGGAACCCGAGCCCAGTTCGATCAGGGTCCGGGCTCCCGAAGCGGCGGCGATGTCCGCCGCGTGCGCCACCAGGACCTCCCGCTCCGCACGGGTCGGGTAGTACTCGGGCAGTCGGGTGATCTCCTCGAACAGCTCGCTGCCCCGCGCGTCGTAGAACCATTTCGGCGGCAGCGTCTTGGGGCGTCGGGACAGCCCGGCGAGCACGTCGGCGCGGAGCGCCGCCTCCGTGGCGTCCACCGGCAGGGTGCGGGTCAGCAGAAAGGGACTCAACGGGGGGTCTCCTTGAGCGGGGTGGGAAGGACTTCGTCGACGGAAGCCACCAGCAGGGTGCGGTCCGGCACCTCGTGCCAGGCCGGATCGTCGTCGTACGGCTCCGAGGCCACCACCGTGCGGAGGCCGGGCCGGTGCAGATACCAGAGGCTGTCGCCCCAGGCGGTCGCCACCACGGTCGTCCCGTCCGTGAGCAGCAGGTTGAGACGCGAACCGGGGGCGGACCGCGCCACGTCCAGGACGGTGTCGGCGACCGCCTGCGGGAGGTCGTCGCCCTCGTCGGTGCGGCGGCGGATCATCGCCCACAGCAGCGCCGAGTCGCTGCGGGCGTCCAGGGACAGCAGGAGGGACGCGGGCAGTGCGGAGGCGAGAGGCGCCAGGGAGCCGGGCCACCCGAGGACGGCGCCGTTGTGGCTGAAGAGCAGCGGTCCCGCCTTGAACGGAGCGGCCGCCGCCTCCCCGTCCGCGCCCGACTCCGTGGCGTCCCGGACCGCCGCGAGGAACGCCCCGCTGCGGACCACCCGGGCGAGCTCCCCGAAGGTCTCGTCGCCCCAGACCGGGACGGCCCGTCGGTAGCGCCCGGGCGCCGGGTCCCCGGGGGCGTACCAGCCCACGCCGAACCCGTCCGCGTTGACCGTGCCGTTGCGCTGACGGCGGGGCGCCCAGGACTGCCGCACGAGCGAGAACTCCGGTGCCACCAGGACTTCGCCGAGCGCCACTGCGGGCCCCAGGTAAGCGAGATGGCGGCACATCAGGCATCCCTGGCGGTACGGAAGCCGGAGAAGATCTGGCGCCGCACCGGCAGGTCCCAGTTGCGGAACGTGCCCCGGCAGGCGACCTGGTCCACCGCGAACGAACCACCGCGCAGCACCTTGTGCTCGGGTCCGAAGAAGACCTCCGAGTACTCGCGGTACGGGAAGGCGGCGAAACCCGGATACGGCAGGAAGTCGCTGGCCGTCCACTCCCACACGTCACCGATCAACTGCCGTACTCCGTCGCGCGACTGCCCGGCCGGATAGGCGCCGGCGGGAGCGGGCCGCAGATGGCGCTGGCCGAGGTTGGCCCGCTCCGGCGTGGGATCGGCGTCGCCCCAGGGGTAGCGCAGCGAGCGCCCTGCCGCCGCGTCGTGGCGGGCCGCCTTCTCCCACTCGGCCTCGGTCGGCAGCCGGCGCCCGGCCCAACGGGCGTAGGCGTCCGCTTCGTACCAACTGACGTGCAGCACCGGCTCGTCGGCCGGTACGGGTTCGGTCCTCCCGAACCGGCGCCGCAGCCACTGCCCGCCCTCGCGGCGCCAGAACAGCGGCGCGGTGAGCTCGTGTTCGCGGACCATCGCCCAGCCGGAGGGATGCCACCAGCGTTCCTGCGTGTATCCGCCGTCCTCGATGAACCGCTGGTACGCACCGCAGGTGACCGGGGTCGTGTCCAGGAAGAACGCGGTCACCTCCCGCCGGTGCGCCGGTCGCTCGTTGTCCAGGGCCCACGGCTCGGTGGACGTACCCATGGTGAAAGGCCCGCCGGGCACCAGGACTTCGGACGGCAGGCGTACGGAGTCCTCCGGTCGGGGCGGCTCGGGGGCGCTGAGCGCGGCCGGGCCCGAGCGCAGCTGATGAGTGATCAGCATCGTCTCGTCGTGCTGCTGTTCGTGCTGGGCGATCATGCCGAAGGCGAATCCGGCCCGCTCCAGAGGACGTCCGCCGCCGTGCAACGGGGCGCTCTCCAGAATGTCCAGCACCCGGCCGCGTACGTCCGAGGCGTAACCACGAGCCTCGGCGGGGGCCAGCAGCGGCAGGGACGGGCGGGCGGACCGGGGGTGCTCGAACGCGTCGTAGAGGCCGTCGATCTCCGGCCGGATCGCGTCCCGGCCGCCCACCGCGCGCAGGAGCCACTGCTCCTCCTGATTGCCGATATGGGCGAGGTCCCAGACCAGCGGAGACATCAACGGGGAATGTTGGGCGGTGAGTTCGCCGTCGTCGACGCTGTCCGTCAGCACCGAGGTGCGGACCCTGGCGGCGAGCAGGGCGGTGAGAGCCCGGCTGCGGAGGTCCTCGGCGTCGGATTCCGGCGCGAGGTGGAAGTTGCTGTCCGAGAGGCTGGTCATGCGGGGAAGCCCTTTCCGGAGGAAGCCGTCCGGGTGCCGCCCGCCGACGACGCCTCGGCCCATGCGGCGGCGGTCGCGGGGGAGAGGAGGTCGGGCAGGTCGTCGGCGGGACATCGCCCGCGGGCGACGTACCGCTCGGTGAAGTCCGCCACGGTGTCCAGCACCGCGGTGGTCGCGCCGATCCGGGGGAGCGCGTCGAGCGCCGCCTCGAAACAGGCGGTGGCCGCGGCCCGCAGCTCGGGATCGGTCAGCCCGTCCCGGGCCGCCGCCCGCCACAGTGGATTGCGCGGAGCCGCGTTCGCGCCCGCCGTCTCGGCCAGCGGTTTCACGGTGCGGTACACCGTCTCCGCTGCTTCCGGATCGTCGAACAGGGCGGTGGCGACGGCGAGCGGCACCAGCCAGCCGTCCGCGCCGGACTGGGCGTCGATCATGCGCAGTTCCAGATGCCCGCGTGGCCGTGTGGGCGGGAAACAGGTGGTCATGTGGTACTCCAGGTCCTCGAGCCCGGGCGGCCGGGAGCCACCGCCCCGGATCCACTGGCGGAAGGTGAGCCCGTTCGGCACCTCCCAGGGGCCCGCAGCGGTGCGGATGCACATGACGCTGGTGTCCAGAACGTGCGCGGCCCATGCCTCGCGCGGCGGAAGATGCCCCGGAGGAGCCAGCGTCCGTTCCGGATCGAGCGCGGCCCACAGGCCCTGCCGGGTGGACCGCCAGCCGGTCCGCGCGCGCTGCTGGAAGGGTGAGTTGGCGAACGCCGCCACCAGTACCGCGCCCAGCAGGTGCGCGAGCTGCCAGCGGCGGCCGTAACCGAGCGGCCCCGGCTCCTCCTCGCCCGCGTCCAGGCAGACCTGCACCGACGCGGAGGTGCACATCATGGCCCGGCCGGCCGTGCCCGAGCGGTCCAGGGCCGCCTCCATCGCCTCGTAGCGCGGCTCCCGCAGCCACCTCCGGGGTGACCGCCACGGGTCGACGCCGAGGCCCGTGGGAGCCAGGCCCGACCGGCCCAGCGTGGCGCGTACGGCCGCCAGGTCGGCGGCGACCGCGTCGACGCACGTCATCAGCGATCCGGCGGGCCGCGAACTGAGTTCGAGCTGGCCTCCGGGCTCGAAGGTCAGCGCCGAGTCGAGCGTCAGTGCCCGCACCTCGGTGAAGGCCGCGTCCAGGCGTTCCGGTGGGACTTGCAGGTCAGGACGTACGGCGTCGTGGATGAGCCATTCGAGTTCCACCCCGACGGTGCGGGGTGGCCCGGTCTTGAAGCAGATGGCCTGCAGTAAATCCTCCGCCTCACTCTCGCCGAGAGGCGATCCGTGGGTGATGGTGCCGATTCCGATGGTGACGTTCGGGGGCATACGTGCCTCCTCTTCCGATGCCTCCCTTCCACCCAAACCCCTGCCGACCGATCGCACAAGGGCGCACCGGCCCGGCGAAAAGGCGTTGCGCGGAATGCACCCGACAGCGAACGTATGTTCTATCTACTACGTGAGGGAGCGCTTGTGAGCGCACGGATGCGCGCCCTGGCGCGCGAGACGGAGGCCATCGTCGGCGAAGGCCGCTACCGCACACCCGCAGGGCGAGAGGTCGCCATCGGGGACGCCGTCGCCGCCGCGCTCACGGGGACGGGACTGTACGGTCCGAGCGCGGTGGGGACCTCCGTGCCCGACTCGGACCGCACGACCGGCTTCGAGGTGACGGGCGAGAGCAGTCTGCGGGCCGCCCGCCGGATGAGCGAGGAGGGCCCGGGCCCGATCGCCGTGCTCAGCTACGCCTCCGCCCGGAATCCCGGCGGCGGATACCTGAACGGCGCACGGGCGCAGGAAGAGGACCTCTGCCGCGGTTCCGCGCTCCACGCGACCCTGCTGCGCGCCCCCGAGTACTACGCGCACCACCGCGCGAACCGCAGCGCCTTCTACACCGACCGGGTCATCCACTCGCCCGGCGTGCCCGTCTTCCGCGACGACCGGGGCGCGCTTCTCGACACCCCGTACCTCGTCGGCTTCCTCACCTCGCCGGCGCCCAACGCGGGCGTGATCCGCCGGCGGACGCCCGAGGAGGCGCACCGCGTCCCGGCGGCCCTGGCGAGCCGCGCCGAACGGGTGCTGGAGGTCGCCGCCGCGCGTGGGTACCGCAGGCTCGTCCTGGGCGCCTGGGGCTGCGGTGTCTTCCAGAACGAACCGGCGCAGGTCGCGGACGCCTTCGGCGGCCTGCTCACGGACGGCGGGCGCTTCGCCGGTCATTTCGAGCAGATCGTCTTCGGCATCCTCGACCGCGCGCCCGAATCGGCCACCCGCGCGGCCTTCGCCGCCCGTTTTTCCGGCTGACGCGGCACGGCGAGGTCTCCGGGCCCGTGTGCGGGCGGGCGACGCCCGCACACGGGCCGGCTCAGCTCCAGCCGTACCGTTCCCGGAGCCGTTCCGCCACGCGCTGGAACCGTTCGAAGTCCAGCGCGCAGGCCTCCCGCCGCATCCCGTCCTCGTGCACCCTCAGCACGCGGTCCAGGTCCACCCACGAGGGGCGGCCCGAGCTGTCCCACGGCCCGGCACCCAGCGACACCCACTCGCGGTCCAGGTCGTGCTGCTTGCTGGAGAGCTGGACCGCGAGCAGGGTGCCGGCCTGTTCCCGCGCCACGACGAGCACCGGCCGGTCCTTGCCCCGGCCGTCGTTCTCCTCGAACGGCACCCAGGTCCAGACGATCTCACCGGGGTCGGGGTCACCGTCCCGGTCGGGGGCGTACGAGGTGCGGACCGGGCCCACCTCACGCGGGTCGGCCTCGGCGGTCGCGGAGGGGCCGCTGTGGCCGGGAAAATCGGTCTCGGGCGTGCTGTTCTGATAAGTCATCAACACACCGTAGGACAGTCACTCGAATGATTCCGCACCGGTCGTGGCGGACGACCGGTGGCGCCTGCGAACCGGCGCGCGGAGCGCGTACGCCGGGCGTGTGCGGAGCACAGACGGCAGCCGGAGGGCTCGGCGAGAGCGCCCCCGCGCGCGGGCGGAGCGTCTGGGGGTGCCCCGGGACGCGACCCACTCCGGTACGTCTGCAAGACTGCCCGTCGCCATGAGCCAGTTACCCAAACAGCCCTCGGAATCTCCCGTACCCACGAGCGCCGACGTGGCGCGTCTGGCGGGCGTCTCCCGGGCCACCGTGTCGTACGTACTCAACAACAACCCCACCATGCGGATCAGCGAACCCACCCGCCGCCGGGTGCGCGAAGCCGCCCGGGACCTCGGCTACGTGCCCCATGCCGCCGCGAGGAGCCTGCGCGCCGGACACACCCGGATGGTGCTGCTGCCCACCGGGCACCTCCCCGAAGGCCCCCTCTACCGCCACTTCCTGCAGGAACTCCAGGCAGGCCTACGCGGACTCGACTACACCGTCGTCCAGTACGGCAGCGCCGGCCTCGGCCCGGACGAGGCCGCTCGGGCCTGGGCGGAACTCCGCCCCGTGGCCGTCGTCGCACCCGCCGGACTCGCGCTCACCGCCTACGGCATCGCCGTCCTCCACCGCTCCGGCGCCAAGGCCGTCATCACCCTCGGCCCGCACCCGGTGGAGGGCGCACACGGCCTGGTGCTGGACCAACGCGAGGTCGGCAGCCGTGCCGCGTCCCACCTGCTGGAGCGCGGCTACCGCCGGATCGGCGTGGTCATGCCCAGGGAGAAGGGGACGCTCCCCTTCGCCGCCCCGCGCCTCGAAGGGGTACGCCGGACGGCACGACCGGCCGGAGCGTGGATCGAGGAACTCGACCTGGCGTACGAAGAGGGGGACGCCGCCGGTCTGGCCGCCCGCTGGCGGACCCTCGGACTGGATTCGGTCTTCGCCTACAACGACGAGTACGCGATGCTGCTGATGCGGGCCTTCCAGGACGCCGGGATCTCGGTACCCGCCGAGGCCGCCGTGATCGGCGCCGACGACCTGATGCTCGGCAAGCTGCTCCGCCCCCGGCTGAGTACCGTACGAATGGCGCTCGCCACCGGGCAGCCGCTCGCGGAACTCATCGACAGGCTGGTCCAGCACCCCGGCGGTGAACCGGAGCACCACGAACTGCTCCGGGCCGTCGCGGTGCCCCGCGACTCGACCTGACGGACGGCGCGCGCCGGTCCACCGGCGACCGCCGGACAGCCCTTAGCGTCGGCCCATGAGCCATCCGCAGAGCTACGAGATCCTGCTGGTACCCGAGTACGCCGACGCGTCCGGCGCCGACAAGCCGGGACCGGTGAAGAAGGGGGAGAACGAGAGGGACGAACCGCCGAAGCCCGGCAGCGCCATCCGGTCCGGGATCGTGGAGGCCACCGGCGCCACCGGCGCGTCCGGATACCCCCGCTACGCCGGAGACGGCATCGAGGCGGACATCGACCCGGCCACACGTACGGTGGAAGCGCTGCTGATCGACGGCGCCGAGATCGACTACGGCCTCTCGGTACGCGTGGCGGACCGCTCCCCCGCACGGGGAGAGGACCCGGCCCGGGGCTGAGTTCTCTTGACGCTTCGGGCCGCCTGCAGGTCACCCCGTCCGCAGGTCACCCCGTCCGCAGGGCACCCCGGCCGCAGGTACGCACGGGGCCCCGCCGGAGCGCTCGACGCAGCTCCCGGGCGGGGCCTCGAAGGGGTGACGGGCGAGCCGCTACGCCTGCTGCCCCTGCTGCTTCTTCTGCTCCTCCACCGACTTGCGCACCTCGTCCATGTCGAGGTTCCGCGCCTGCCCGATGACGTCCTCCAGCGCGGCCTCCGGCAGCGCGCCCGGCTGCGCGAACACGGCCACGTTGTCACGCACGATCATGAGCGTGGGGATCGACCGGATGTCGAAGGCAGCCGCCAGTTCCTGCTGCGCCTCGGTGTCGACCTTGGCGAAGACCAGGTCGGGGTGTCGCTCGGACGCGGAGTCGTAGACCGGGGCGAACTGGCGGCAGGGACCGCACCAGGAAGCCCAGAAGTCGATCAGGACGAACTCGTTGTCGCTCACGACCTGGTCGAAGTTCTCCTTGGTGAGCTCTACGGTGCTCATTCTCTGCTACCTCTTCCTTTGCCGGTTCGGACCTGTCCGGCACAACCGTGACCATCCGTGCACTATTCCGCATGCCCCTGTGGCCTTACGGCACACGCCCGGCCAGACTGTGACCATGAACCAAGCTGCGGACATCGCCGAGTACGACGTCGTGATCATCGGAGCGGGACCGGTCGGCGAAAATGTGGCCGACCGGGTCAGGGCGGCGGGTCTCAGCGCGGCCGTCGTGGAGAGCGAACTCGTCGGCGGCGAGTGCTCCTACTGGGCCTGCATGCCCAGCAAAGCCTTGCTGCGCCCCGTCGTCGCCCGGGCCGAAGCCCGCAGAGTGCCAGGGCTCGAAGCCTCCGTGCAGGGCCCCCTGGACGCCGACGCCGTACTCGCCAACCGGGACGGGTTCACCTCCCACTGGAAGGACGACGGGCAGGTGGAGTGGCTGGAGAGCGTCGGCGCCGACGTCTTCCGCGGCAAGGGGCGACTGACCGGTGAAAAGCGGGTCTCCGTCACCGCGCCGGACGGAACGGTCCGCACCCTGACCGCGCGGCACGCCGTGGCCGTCTGCACCGGAAGCCGCGCCGTCGTCCCGGACCTGCCCGGCGTCGCCGAAGCCAACCCGTGGACCAGCCGCGAAGCGACCAGCGCGAAGAGCGTGCCCGGCCGGCTCGTCGTCGTCGGCGGCGGAGTCGTCGGCGTCGAGATGGCCACCGTGTGGCAGGGCCTGGGCGCCCAGGTCACCCTGCTCATCCGGGGCGGCGGACTGCTGCCGAAGATGGAGCCCTTCGCCGGTGAGCTGGTCGCCGAGGCCCTCACCGAGGCCGGCGCGCACATCCGGTACGGCGTCTCAGCGACCGCCCTCCACCGGACCGGCCCCGACGGACCGGTCACCGTCGAGCTGGACGACGGCGACCGGATCGAGGCCGACGAGATCCTCTTCGCCACCGGGCGCGCCCCCCGTACCGACGACCTCGGCCTGGAAACGGTGGGCCAGAAGCCCGGCAGCTGGCTGACCGTGGACGACAGCTGCCGGGTCGAAGGCAGTGACTGGCTCTACGCGGTCGGTGACGTCAACCACCGCGCCCTCCTCACCCACCAGGGCAAGTACCAGGCCCGGATCGCGGGCGCCGCGATCGCCGCCCGCGCCCAGGGTGCCGCGACGCTGGAAACCGGCCCCTGGGGCGCCCACGCCGCGACCGCCGACCACGCAGCTGTCCCTCAGGTCGTCTTCACGGACCCGGAGGCCGCCTCGGTCGGCCTCACCCTTGCCGAAGCCGAACACGCGGGCCTGCGCGTCCGGGCCGTCGACTACGACCTCGGCTCGGTCTCCGGCGCGAGCCTGTACGCCTCCGGCTACCGGGGCCGCGCCCGCATGATCGTGGACCTGGACCGGGAGATCCTCCTCGGCGTCACCTTCGTCGGCCCCGGCGTCGGCGAGCTCCTGCACTCGGCCACCGTCGCCGTGGCGGGAGAAGTGCCCATCCACCGCCTCTGGCACGCCGTCCCCTCATACCCGACCATCAGCGAGGTGTGGCTGAGGCTGCTGGAGACCTACCGGGGGTAGCATCCGCCGTTGAAGGGGATGGCGGAAACTTGTCCGGCCGGCGGTACGGGAACACATCGTGCCTCGACATGCGGGAGCGGTACGGGGGAGCGACGCCGTCGCCCGGCACCGGTCGGCCGGCGGACCGGGGTACTCGCCGTGAGCATCGTCGCAACCGCTGCCGAGCGGGTGGGGCGACGGTCCCCGACCTGATCGTGTCCACCGAAGTCGTCGCGGACGACGCGGCAGGGGCCCTGTTGAGCGAAGGGCGGCGGCGTCGGCGGTCGTCGCGGATTCCGGGCAGCCCGCAGCGGTCCTTCCGGGATCGGTCAGCCTCGGCGTCGCGGCCCGCTGTGCCTCTCCGGTGATCGTGGCTCGCGGAGACGGCGTCGCGCTCCGCGCCGGGCACGAACGGGTCCTCCTCGGCATCGGGGACCGGGACGTCGGCTCCACCGGCCGTGCGCTGCGCCTTCCGGAGGGCAGCCGCCCGAGGCTGTGCCCCCGACGTTCTCAGAACCTGGGGGCCCGCCACGTACACGTCGTCCGCTGGAAGGGCTTCGCCGCACTTCTCACCGAGACGTGCACGGCCGGCAGCCAAGGTGATCACGGAGGTGGCCACCACTTGCACCTCACGCGGCGTGAGGCCTCACAGTGGGGGCGTATGCAGAAGAGAGGGCGGGAGCGTGGGCTACTCCGTGGGACAGGTCGCCGGATTCGCCGGGGTCACGGTGCGAACTCTGCACCACTACGAAGAGATCCGGCTGCTCAGCCCGGGAGGCCGCAGCAGCGCGGGCCACCGGCGGTACAGCGAAGCCGATCTCGACCGGCTGCAACGGATCCTGTTCTACCGGGAGCTCGGCTTTCCCCTCAGAGAGGTCGCGGTCCTGTTGGACGATCCGGAATCGGATTCGCGGGAGCACCTGCGTCGGCAGCATGTCCTGCTGACCAGCCGGATCGCCCGGCTCCAACAAATGGTCACGGCCGTCGAACACGCCATGGAGGCGAACAAGATGGGCATCAACCTCACGCCCGAGGAGCGATTTGAGGTCTTCGGGGACCATGACCCCGAGCGGTACATGCCGGAGGTCGAGCGACGCTGGGCCCACACGAGCGCCTACAGGGAGTCCGCCCACATGACGGCCTCGCACACCAAGAAGGATTGGAAGCGGCTGCGCGACGAGACGGACGACCTCCGCCAACGGTTTGCCGCGCTGCTCGGCGAGGACGCGGCGGCTGGCTCCGAGCAGGCCATGGAACTGGCGGAGGAGCACCGGAATTGGATCGACCGCAACTGCTACACCTGCTCGCACGAGATGCACACGTGTCTGGGCGAGATGTACGTTGCGGACAAGCGCTTCACGTCCTATTACGATGCGCTCAGGCCTGGCCTGGCGCTGTTCGTACGGGACGCGATACTCGCGAATGCGGTCCGCGGCATCTGAGGCCCCGTTTGAAGCATGCTGGGCTCGCGGGGCTCTGTGCCGCACCTCGCGGCTTCGCCGTCGGTCGCCGACACTCCGCGTCGACTCCCTCCTCCGCCCTGCGGCGCACCGCACGGGCTTCGTTCCCCGATCCTTTGGTTCTGACGGTCCTCGCGACACCCGCGATCTGTGGGAGTCGCGAGGACCGTGGTCGTTGGACGCGATGATCTTGTGGGATCGCGCACCCGGGGCGTCCGTCCCGGGCAGGAGGTGCTTCAGTACGTCCCACCCCGTGGCCGGTGGCCGCCGCCGAGAGTGATCAGCACGGGTCGCCGCACGCATACGGTCGCCGCACGTACAACCGAGCGGATCAGGACTGCCGGATCATCAGCGCGGTACTCCCGCCACACCGGGGTACCCGCGTCCCGAAGCGCGCCGGGAACGGCTCGGTCAGGGCACCCGCCCTCGACAGTGGGAGAGGGAATGAGGCTTCAGGACTTCGCGCGGAATGGCGCGTCCCTGGGCACCGCCGAGATCGTGGGCGGCCGGTATCGCTTGGACGGGCTCCTCGGCTCGGGCGGCGCGGCGCACGTGCACCGCGGGTTCGACCTGCGGTTGCGCCGGCCGGTGGCGGTCAAGGTCTTTCGGCAGGACGCGGGCGTCGACTTCGAGGTGAGCCTGCACAACGAGGCCGTCATGCTGGCCCGACTGGACCACCCCGGCCTCGTCACCGCCTACGACACCGGACAGCACGACGGACGCCCTTTCCTGGTCATGCGGTTGGTCGAGGGCGACAACCTGCTCGAGCGCATCGCCGAAGGGCCGCTGCTCCCCGCCGCGACCGTCGCCCTCGGCGCGGGCGTCGCCCAGGCGCTGGACCACGCGCACGAGACGGGCATCGTCCACCGCGACGTCAAGCCGTCCAACATCGTCCTGGACGCTGCCCGCCGCCCGCACCTCATCGACTTCGGCATCTCGCGGATGCTGGACGACCCCTCCCGCACCACCGCCGGCACCCTCGTCGGCACCGCCGCCTACCTCGCCCCGGAGCAGGTCCTCGGCCGCCCCGTCGGCCGGGCCGCCGACGTGTACGCGCTCGGCCTTGTACTCCTCGAGTGCCTCACCGGCAGGCTGGAGTACGACGGTATCCCCGTGGAGGCCGCGATCGCGCGGCTGCACCGGGCACCCGTGCTGCCTCCCGGCCTGCCCGACCGACTGGCCTCGCTGATACGGGACATGACGAGCCTGGACGAGCAGGACCGGCCCACGGCCGGTGGGTGTGCCCGCGTCCTGACCGCGCTGGCCGACGAGGACCGCACGGCTCTCGTACCGAC